>JABJAL010000030.1 GCA_018669005.1 Nitrospinaceae bacterium | reverse complement strand
TTCCGAAATCCTCCACCCCGGGAAAGATAAACGCCCGGCAGCCGGCATACAATTCTGCGAGGTTAGCGTCATCCTGCCAGCCGAGAAATTCGACATTCGGTCCTCCCAGGCTTTTAATCCGATCAAAATCCTGGCCATCCCCAACCACCTTGAGCGGGCGCCCCAGGCGATTGAAAGCCTCGACCGCCACATCTACCTTCTTGTAGGGCGCAAAGGCCGATACGATTAAATAATAATCCTCCGGTTTCACAACAGGGCGAAAGCGGGCCGTATCCACGGGCGGATAGAGTACATCCGACTCCCGACCATAGCTGTCTTGAATACGCTCTGCGACGGTGTGGCTGATCGCCACGAACTCATCAACACCCCGACTTGCCTTGGCGTCCCAATTCCGAAGGTAGGCCATAATCCGGGGAAGAATCCAGCCCACCGGACCGCTCACCCGTCCCCCGCCAAAATATTCATCATAAGCCGACCATGCGTAGCGCATCGGAGTGTAGCAATAGCATAGATGAAAAGCGCCTTTATCTGCGCGAGCGCCCTTGGCGACACAATGGCTGCTTGAAAGAATAAAATCGTAGCCCGAGAGATCGAGCATTCGCACCGCCGTCGGCATGAGAGGGAGATAATAGCGGTATCGCCGCTCAATGCCCGGCATGTACTGCAACGGGCTGGTGTGAATGGTGTGGCGCTCAATCGTGGGTGAGACCGATCCCGGAATATGAAGCAGCGTAAACAGATCTGCCTCAGGGTATATCTCACAGAAAACCTCAAGGCACTTCTCGCCCCCGCGCATACCCGTCAGCCAATCGTGGACAATCGCCACGCGCATTAGCCAGCCTCCTTAATCGCGAGCACATCGTGATAAGCTTTCATAGTGTCCTCAGCCAGCGCCCGCCAGGAGAATTCTGCTGCCCGTGCACGGGACTTTTCCGAAAGGCTTGTCCTTAACGCGTCGTCCTCAAGTAGTCGCATCATCGCATCCCTGAGGGGCGCCACCTCACCCACGGGCACAATTAGACCCGCCTCGCCCACCACCTCTGGCAAGGCGGCGGCATCCGAAACAATGGCCGGCGTCCCGCAGCCCATCGCCTCGAGGGGTGGGTACCCAAATCCCTCATAGCGGGACGGAAACACGAGGGCGCGGGCGGCGGCATATATTGCCTCAAGGCGCTCATGCGAAACATCTCCTAAAAACACAACTTCATTGCCAAGCTGAAGCCGCGCCAGATCCTGCTTGAGCCCCCCTCGCTCTCCGGTAAGGGCGAGGTGGACACCTAGCGCCCTTTCGCGCACCCCGGCGAATGCCTCCAGAAGCAGCGGAATATTCTTGTGCTCCTTATGGTTGCCCACATACAAAAAAAAAGGCACCTCAGCCCCTATTCCGGGTGGCGGCTCGGGGCTCAAGCTCTTCCCCCAATCCGGCGGCAGGGCGTTGTAGGTCAAACGCACCTTACCGGGCGAGGCCCTCAAGTGGTTAATGATGTCGCTCCGAGAATGCTCCGAGACCGTTAGCAAGAGCTTGGCCCGCCCGGCGGTTCTTCTCGCCAGCATCCGGGAAACCTGCCACGCCAAACGAGAGGGACAAAGTTCCGGAAAAAGTTGATGAATCAGGTCGTGAATCGTCGCCACCATCGGCACCCGCCCGAAAACCGGCGCGGCATAGTGCGGGTGATGAATGAGATCAAGGCCGCTGCCCTCAATTCGCCGCACAAAACCCACCTGCTCGGAAATAGAATAGGGCGGCGCCGAGACAAATGAAGGAGAAAAATTCCCTCCCGGCGGCTCGAAGCGCTCGCGATCATCGGTCTGGATAAAAACCGTATATTCGATATCTTCATCAAGGCTGGCAAGCCCGCCCAGAAGATTTCTCAAGTATGTTCCAATCCCGCTCATAAAAATCATGCGGGCATCAATTCCTATACGCATCTCCGCACCGCCTGATACACCACATCAACATCGAGTTCAGTCATGCACGAAAGATGATCGCACACAGTCAGGCCACAACCCTCGCACTCAATGCGCTTGCGCACGATCAAGACCCTTTGGCCACGCGGCCCCCATTCAGCCGGATCGTTCGTACCGCTAAAAACACTGATTACCGACATTCCCAAGGAAGCGGCGATATGAGAGGGGCCCGAATCGTTCCCGACAAACAGGGCGCATGAGCTAGCTGCCATCATGAACTCGCGCAAATCTGGCAACTTTCCGCAAAGATCGAAAACACGGCCCACCGTTTGTGATTCATCCAAAACAATTTTCACGTCGTTGACGGCGGTGCGGTCGCCGCTCGCGCCGAAAAGAATTACCTGCGCTGGAAGATCCGCAATCACCCGTTTAATGAGTTGTGCATACCTGTCGGCCCCCCAAAGTTTGGTTGCCGCACCAGCGCCGACGTGCATTCCAATTAAAATTCTAGACACATCAACACCATGTTCAAGGAGCAGCAGACGCCCACGCTTTTTCTCATCCTCGGAAAGACTCAAACTCGGATTCGTTGTCCTAAGAGGACCGAAACCCGCAGATTCAATCATAGAAAGGTTTCGTTCTACCTGATGACGCCCCGGTATTTCCTCGGCCTCGGTATCGAGAAGAAAACCAAGACCGGTAAGTCCCCTTCCAACCAGGTAGCGGGCACCCGACAACCTGGCCGCCAGGATGAGTTGAAAATCACCCCGCAAATCCAAAACCATGTCATATTTACCGCCTAGGGCGCGGGCACGTTTTCTCAATAAACGCGCCAACTTCAGTGTGGCGCCAAATCCGAAACGCACCTTCTTCGGGCGAACCAACCAAGGGGCAGCAAACTCTAAGAGAGCAACACCATGAAGGTCCTTTGGATCCTCAGGGAGCAATGGGCGTGCCCAAGGGCCGACAAGAAAATCGATTTGTGCATCGGGAAGCTCCTCTCTAAGGGCCCTAAGAGCCGGGAAAGAGAAAAGCACATCGCCCAGATGATCCGGGCGCAAAACGAGAACACGCTTAAGGATTTCGGGCCGCTCACGTTTTTTTTCAAACAGAGATCCACCGACACGGTCCAGCAAGGCAAAAGCCCTTACTACCCAAGGATTGCGATAGGCGTAATGACGCTGCTCGTACTTTAGGGGCACAGAAGGTGCACTCCGAGGCGCATGAGGTGAGGCAATTTTTGCCAACTCGGAGTCGATAACCACTCCGAGCGCACCCGGTCCATCGCCTCCAGATTTCTCGGAAGATGAATCCAGAGAGAAAACAGGCGTATTTTTTCCAGCCCCTTTCATTTAGATTCATTGCCTTTCAATCGGCGGAGGAAAGGTTCCAACAAGGAGCGTGCAGCCTCAATCCCCTCAGGGGTGACACCCCGGCCCCAAAAGATAAGGGTAGCGTACAAAACCGCACTGATAAACAGGTTTACCAACACATGCGCCGGAGACCAAATCAAAGGTGCCGAGGCGATAATGGCACATCCTACAGCACGCAGCGCCGCCCCTCCCGAGGGCAGACCCACAACCGGCTTCAGCACCAATATCCCTGCTGACAACATGACGCCCTCGGCAATGAGAGTCGCCCAACTTGCTCCGATAAAATCGAATCGGGGTATAAGAATGAAATTCAAAATACCATTCAAAAATGCCAAAGAAACGGCGTAGGCTGTGAACAACCCCGCCTTCCCCACCGCAACGCCCGTGGTAGTCATCACATACAACATGAAACTCAGAAGCGACACCACAACCAGTATTTCCACTGCGGCGGATGAAGGCGCAAATTCAGGACCATAGACAACGCTGATTATCGACTTCGAGAGAAAAATACCTACAAATGCAACAGGAAGACCCAGTGCCATCGCCAGAGAAATGGCCGCCCGATACATTTCACCAATTTTCTCACGATCCCCGGCTTCAAAAGAACTCGAAATGAGGGGCAGAAGCGACATCGCAATCGCCGTCGGAATGATTGTGAGCGATCCCGTTAACTTGTACGCGGCTGAATACATGCCAACCGAAAAATCGCCCGCAAGCCATTCAAGCATCAACAAGTCCGAGCGCGTATAAACGATGAGGAAAACATTTGCAGCCCCAATAGGGATAGCCATTCGAAGGAGCCCCGCCCATTCACGGGGAGCAAACCGAATAGCGGGCCTCACTTCCTTGAAAAAGTACCAGGCAAGAATCACGCAGCCCGGCAAAAAGGTCACAAGCTGAACGGCGATGAGCGCCGGAATGGGCCAATGCGCCAGCGCGGCGGCAATAAGACATGCGGCCGAGAAAATTTCACTGCCAACACCCAGCACAACGGGCACCTTCATGCGCAGCCCCGCCTCGAAAGGGGCATCGAGAATCATGCGGAAAGAATTCACCCGAAAGGAAATAAACAATAGAAAAGAGGCCACCAGGGCAGACCAAAGAGGCTCACCTGCGGGTATCGTCCATATAGCGGCAACCCAAGCGGCAAGCCATGCGAGGATGGCCATCGCCGCCTTGAGCACCAGGGCGCTGCCCAGCAGGCGTGGTGCCGAATCGCGATCCTTTGCAATCTCCCGCACCAACACCGTGTGAATCCCTGCGTCGGTGAAGATCGCAAACACCTCGGCAAAAGCAAAAGCGAACGAGTAGACACCAAACCCGCGAGCGCCGAGCATCCGCGCGAGCACAACAACCACTGCAATTCGGACCAAGCGCTCCACGCCCCGACCAACGAATATCAATCCGGAATTTTTCGCTGCCTTGGCCATGCGGCTCATGCGTCACCCTCTGGAGCATTTAATTTTTGGGCCACCATCGCTCGCTCATATATTTCGTGCGTTTTTTCTGCGAAGGCGCTCCACCCATATTCCCGCACCACCCGCTGCCGACCTAGTGTCGATAAGCGACCCCGAAATTTGGGCTCATCGAGAAGTTTTTGAAGATGGCCCGCGAGCGCGTTCACATCATCCTCTGGGAATATCAATCCCTCATCGCCGATGACATGAGGAATCTCTCCCGAGTTGGAACCCACTGCGACAGCACCCGCGCTCATCGCCTCGATGAGAACATGGCCGAACTGCTCTTTCCAGCGCTCAACACTTCTAGATGGAAGAACAAGGGTATGAAGGCGCTGGAGAAAACCTGGTATCTCAAAATGATCCACCCACCCAGCGAATTCGATTCGATCCGAAAGCCCGAGTTCCCTAAGCATGGATTCGAGTTTACCCCGCTCCGGGCCGTCGCCAACCACAATCGCGCGCCATTGGCCTTTTAATTCGAACAGGGCGCGGATCATGAGATCCACTCCCTTCTCATGAACAAGCCGCCCCACAAAACCAACCGTGAACACATCCGGGCGCTCTCCCACAGGCGGTTTAAAAAGCTCCGGGTCCAAGCCGAACTGGGGAAGCACCACAACATGTTCAGGCCTCGCCCCTCGCGCGAGCAATCGCTCTCGAACGGTTACGCCGCCAGCTATGAGCACATCGGCCCGAGACAGCGCCCTATGCTCAATCGTGCGCTGAAGGCGATGAAGAGGTATATCCATATTCTCAAAAGAGAAAAGAACGAGCTTAGGCCTCGGACGGCATAAGGGCAAAAATGACAAAAGCTGCGCAACCGCCAGACTCCAGGGCTCCTCCTCGATATGAACAATGTCAGGTCGCTCCCGCTTCAGGGCACCCAAAAGTCCACTTCGATAGACATGACCGCCCACGCGCCCCGAGAAAAAAACATCTCCGGCGTGAAGAGGGTACCCCTCGCCTTCTCCTGGTTCCGTAACAAGTTCTCGCTCCCCCTCCCGCCAGAGCCGGGGCACGAGCAACGACATCTCCAACCCCTGGCGCTTGGCAAGATTTTTCATCTTGCCCCGGTTAATCGAGGCGGCGCAGGCGTGGGAGATCATCAATACCCGCATAAGCGATCAGCCTTGTCCTTTCTCATCGGATAGCACCTGAAGATAAAATGCCTCAAGAGATCGACTAGCCTCGGGCCACCCATAATTTTCCTCAACATAACTCCGGCAGCGCGGGCGCAACTCGGCCAGAGCGCTCGGAAACACAAGCCAAGGAAGAGCCGCCTTCGATATTCCATTGGCCGATGTTTCGGAGGCAACGAGTCCCTTCTCTAGCGGCAAGAGAATTTCCGGCGTAGCCCCGGCCGGGGTGCCAATGACCGGGGTGCCCGAGGCCAAAGCCTCGAGGGTGGACATGCCGTAGCCCTCAAGCGAGCGCGATGGCAGGGCATAAAGATCCGCCGCCCGGTAATAGTCAGGTAGCGCTTCATCGGACACAAATCCCTCGAACCGCACCGAAGAGCCGATACCTAGCTCAGAAGCCATCTCTTCGAGCATTTCACGCTCGGGTCCCTTACCCACCAAAATGAGATGAACATCCGGCACGCGTGAGCATATTTGGAGCATCGCTTTTAAGAGAAGGTCAATCCCCATGCGCCGAACAAGCCGCCTCACGCTCAATATGGTTAATCCGGAAATCCCCAACCGTCGGCGCAGACTCTCGCGTTCGCTAGAGGGCACGGGCGAAAAATTTTCCAGATCGATTCCGCCACGTATGATCTTCACGCTCCCGGGCATAAGACCATGCGCGGCCTCAAGACGCTCGCGGCTATAGTGGCTCAAAACCGCAACGGATCGGCATCGAGAAAGAGCGTCGCCTTCCATATGGTGGATCCAGGTCGCCTTTAATTTAGTTGCCAACCGGTAAAGAAGACGCAGCGGGCCGGACAAACTATCTTCTTTCGCCCCAGCATCCTCCAGGAACTCATCCCGCCAAGGACTATGAAACGTGCACACGGCAGGCGCATCGATACCTGCACGTAAAACAGAATAAGCCGATAGCCCTTGGTGACAATGAACGATGTCAGGCCGCCACTCCTGAGCCAGCTTTCGGGCCTCGCCTGCGCAGGCAGCGACAGCGGAAAGATATCCATCTGCAAATGAGCGACGCCTTGAGGTCCACCTCCGAATCTTGTAGTCGCCCATATCCTCGTCCGGGCCCGAGAGGACCCCAACCCGACCCGCCAGGACACAAACCTCATGCCCCATGGCAACGAGTTCCTTGCACCAGCCGTCCACCACTCGCTCGGCGCCTCCTTGGCTATCGGGGAAAAAACTATCGAGCACCATTAAAATCCGTAGCGACCCGCTCAAGACAACAATCCTCCGGCTGTTAAAAAAAACCCGACAACAACGCTATCTGCATCGACATAGGAGCACAAAGGCAGGCAATAAGATTGATTAAAAAAATAATAAATACAAAAACGGATAATTCACTCAGAAAATTAACTCCGGGGCGGGCTTCAAATAACAACCATTTCACTTTATCTTTCCGACCACCCAATAGACAAGTGAGCAAATTCGCCCTCCTCGAAACCGGCATATGGGAAAATTGCCCAGCTTGTCATCAGACCCTCATTTTTTAGTTTCGAAAAGTGTCACTTCCTGATAATCTTCCGCAAGAAAGATAATTTTATTTTATTTTCTGCAACCACTATGAGGTCAGACCATGATCACTGTAGGTATGTACTATGAAGTCATAAAAGGAAAAGAATCTGAATTCGAGGACAAATTCGAGGCCGTGGCGGGCGCACTTGATGGCTCGCCGGGTCACGTCCAGAGCCTCCTTTATCATCAAGTTAAAAATCATAGTTCCTACACCATACTTTCCGAATGGGACTCCCAGGATGCTTTCAAGGCTTTCATCCAGAGTGACGCCTTCAAAGGGGTGACCGATTGGGGAAAAGCCGAAATTCTCCAGGGGCGACCACGCCACAAGATCTATGGCCACGAGGGAGACGCACACTAAAATTTTTATGCATCGCACCTCCCTCGCGCCCAGAGCTTAAATTATCACGATGAGCGAACCACACGAGAGCACGGAAAGCGGCATCTACGATCCACCCCTATCCATCCTGTGCCTTTTGGTATTCCTCGCGGTTATTCCCGTTACGCTCCTGGTGCCGATCTTGAAGCCGCTCGTTCTCGATCGTTTCCCGGTCGGTCCTTTTGCAGCTCACGCCTTTTTGTCCGCCAATATGGTGAGTGCCATTCTCGCCGCGCCCGCCGTGGGCTGGATCGTGGATCGCATCGGAAGGCGCCAGCCCATTGTGGTGGGTGCCTTCGTGCTGGACGCCTTACTTTTATTAAGTCTCGATTGGGCACCGAACTACTGGGCGCTTATGACCGTCCGCTTTCTTGAAGGCATCACTCACATCGCCGCCCTTACAGGCGTAATGGGTGCGGCGTTGACCCTCGCCCACCGTAAGCCAGAGCGTGCGGGCGGTATCATGGGTGCAATAGGTGGCGCCATTATTTTTGCAGTGGCGACCGGCGCCGGCCTCGGAGGCGCTCTTTCCAAGGGAGGCATCCACAGGCCCATTGTCGCCGCGCTGATTATTGGCCTTCTCGGCGCTCTCATCAGCGGATGGATCCTGCGGCATGACCGGCGCGTCAAGCAACAAGAAGGCGGACGAAACCTAGCGAACCTGATGCACGTGTTCAAGAAAGAAAAAGCCCTCCTCGTTCCCTGCATCTTCACTTTCGCCGACCGCCTCCTGGTCGGCATCATCATCTCCTCGTTCAACCTCTATCTCGTCCAGGCCCTCGGATGGTCGCCAAAACAATTCGGCTTCCTTATGTCCACCCTGCTCTTTCCGTTCGGTCTCCTTTGCTACCCCTTCGGAAAACTCTGCCGCTCCTGGTCAAAAAGCGGTCTACTCATAGGCGCCTCGCTAACGTATGCCCTCTTCGTCGCCTCGCTGGCGTGGTTGGATCCTGCTTGGCTCTTTCCCTCGATGCTTGTCCTTGGTGTAATCAGCGCACTCAATTTCTCGCCGAGCCTCGCCATGGTCGCCGATCTCACAGGGGATGAAAGCCGCTCAACAGCCATGGGAGCGTTCAATTCGGCGGGCTCGCTTGGTTTTTTCGTTGGTCCCCTTCTCGGTGGCACCATTGTTCACTTCATGCTCGCTAGCGGCTCGCCCCCAATCGAATCCTACAAGATGGCTTTCATCGCCGGGGGTGTCGTCTCAATTCTATGCACCCTCATTTCCATTCCATACCTAGTAAAACTTGTGCGCGCGGGCAGGACCACCTGACTTTCTCTCTCTCGGTTTTTCTCTCCTGTTTTCGAACATGCTATATTGAGCTCATTGGCACCTCACTAATGCAACCGTCTTGAGGTGTTTTTTCGTGCAAAAAATTCGGCTATCCAGCAAAGGGGGTAAGTCATGGCAGTCAAGATAGCGTTTCTGGGTCTCGGTAAGATGGGTGGTCTGATGACAAAACACTTAGTAGCTGCAGGCTACGACGTCACCGGCTACGACCCCGCGGCCAGGGCCATGTCGAGGGCGAGGAAAAACGGTGCCAAAACCGCAAAAACGCCCGCAGCAGCCGCGAAAGGCGCTGATGTAGTTTGCAGCTCACTGCCGACCCCAACAGCCGTGCATGATGCTTATCTCGGCTCGGGCGGAGTTTTAAAAATCCTGCGCCGCGGCACAGTAATCTTCGAGCTATCGACCAGTTCTGTTGACCTGGCCCGTGAAACTGCCGGGGCCGCGAAAAAAAAAGGGATAGCTTTCCTCGACGCCCCAGTGAGCGGGAGCATCCCCCATCTTGAAAAAAAACAGGTCTCGGCCATTGTGGGAGGCGACGTCAAGGCCCTTAAAAAACACCAAGGTGTTCTCGAGGCCTTCAGCAAATCCGTTACCTATATGGGGCCCTCGGGCAACGGCCTCATCATGAAACTCGTGACCAACCACATTCTGAACATCCATCATGCCGGAATCGCCGAGGGGCTGGCCTTTGGGATGAAGGCGGGCCTCAAGGCAGGCAAAATGGTGAACTTTCTTCAAGGGAGCGCCGTTCCACAACTACTCAACTATAAGGGCCCGGACATGGCCGCCCGAGACTACTCGAACGTCATTGCACCCGTTGAACTAAGCAAAAAAGACATGGGCCTGAGCGTCGAGGAAGCCAACAACTTGGGCGTGCCCGTTCCGCTTGGCGTTACCGCACTGCAGCAATACGTTGCCGCCATCGCACTTGGCTTTGGCCAGGCCGATTTTAACGCCGTATTCGAGGGCTACCTCAACGCTACAGGGGTGAAACCAAAGCGCAAAAGCTGATGAACTACGCAATTCTCAAGGAGAAATAAATCATGGCAAAAAAAGTGGCTTATCTGGGTCTCGGGAACATGGGCGGTGCCATGGCGGCAAATCTGGCCAAGGCTGGCTTTGAGGTTCATGGATATGACCCCTCGCCCGAATCGAGAGCACGTGCAGAGAAGGCAGGCATAAAAATTTTCGCCACCGCTGCCGAGGCTGCAAGCGGCGTTGACGTAATTTGCAGCTCGGTTCCCGAAACTTCGCATGTCGAGGCCGCCTACCTTGGTGAAACTGGTGCACTCTCGTCCGCACCCGAAGGAGCCGTCTGCTTCGATTTCTCCACCATAACGGTCGAGGGCAGCCAGGGAGTGGCAAATGAGGCCCAAAAACAAGGCATCCACTTCCTGGACACCCCGGTGAGCGGGAGCGTTCCCCACGCCAAGGCCGGCACCCTGGCGATCATCGCCGGGGGTGACAAAACCGCGCTCGATGCACACCGCGACGTTCTCGATGCCATCGGCGAGGCCGTGCACCATTTTGGTCCGAACGGAGCGGGGCTGCAGATGAAACTCGTCACCAATCAAATCTTCGCCATCCACATCTCAGCCATCGCCGAGGCCCTCACGCTGGGCACTAAATCCGGCCTCGACCCCGAGGCAATGGTGGATTTCCTAAAGGCCAGCGTCATTCCCAAGATTCTCGACTACAAGGCGAGCCCGATGATTGCCAAGGACTACTCGCCCACCTTCACGGTGAACCTCATGCTCAAGGATTTGAGGATGATTGCCGCCATGGCCGAGGAGAACAAAGTCCCCACTCCGCTGTGCACAATGGCGCGGCAGATTTACATGGGTGCAGCAGCGCTGGGCCACGGCGACTTGGACCAGAACGCCATACTGGAGTACTTCGAGACAAGCTCTGGCATGTCCGAGGCCTGATAGGGCCGAGGGCTAGGAGCCCTGAGTCCTAGGAGGCCCGAGGCCTGCGAGGGCCGAGAGCTAGGAGCCCTGAGGCTTAAGAGGCCCGAGGCGTGAGGGCGGGGGCTATTGACAGCCACATGCCGCTCATAGCCCCGAGGGCGAATATCTCGATTAGACAAGCAATCCATTTACTTTCAACTGCTTACGGCAACGCCCCAGTTTCGCGCGACAATAAAACAATGCAATCAATTTACTTTCAACTACTTACGATCATACCCCCGTTGCGCCCGACAATAAATCAATGTAATCCATTTACTTTCAAATGCTTACGATCACGCCCTCCCTGCGCCCGACAATAAAACCACCTAACTTTATTTTTATCAGCTATTTAGATCAGGCCCACCCTCTTTCGCAGAACAGCCCATTCTTTACTTGCTATTCCCGACGAATTTAGTGTAGATTGCGCTCGCAATTAAGGGGGCCGCTTGTTGAAGACAACCAAAGCTTTTTGTTTGCGTCGAGAAAGCTTTTAGTCTGTAGCGGGAATATGGTTGAGGGGCTATCACACGCCCTGCCCTCTTTAAACAGCCGCCCTTATTAAAAGGGACACACAACAAAAGATCTCACACCCTTTGCGCTTTCCATCGGCGCGCATTGGTGACAAAATCGCCGCTCTGGAGCGCAAGCACCCAACAAACGTTTTTTAAGAGCTTTTCGCCGCTCTTTAATTGAAACTGACCGCAACCCGTTTTTTTAGGAGATGAAAACCATGGCCACCACCGGACGCGACCTTCTAGACGCCGCCCGGAACGAGATCCCCGAGATTTCGCCCGAAGAAGTTGCCGCCTTGAGAGATGGCGGCAGCCAGTTTGCCCTCATCGATGTGCGCGAGCCCGACGAGTTTCGTGCCGGCTATATCCCCGGCGCCGAGCACGTCAGCCGAGGCTTCCTTGAGCTCAAAATCGAGCAGGTCGTCCCCGAGCGCGACACCCCGATCATTGCCTACTGCGCCGGCGGCGTGCGAAGCCTCCTCGCCGGGCAGGCCTTAAAATCCTTAGGCTATGAAAACGTAAAATCAATGACCGGCGGCTACTCCAAGTGGAAAGACATGGGCCACACCGCCCAGGTCGACAAACAAATGTCCACCGAGCAGCTAGAGCGCTACTCGCGCCATTTCCTCCTCGACCAGATAGGGGAAAAAGGCCAGGCCAAGCTTCTTGATGCCAAAGTCATTCTCGTTGGCGCGGGCGGCCTGGGCTCGCCCACCGGCCTCTATCTTGCCGCCATGGGCGTTGGCACCATTGGCATCATCGACATGGACGTTGTCGACATGAGCAACCTCCAGCGCCAGATAGTCCACAACAACGATCGCGTCGGCACATCGAAAGTCGAGAGCGCAAAGGCCACCCTCTCGGCCTTGAACCCCGATATGAACATCATCAGCCACGAATATCGCGTCGACCGCACAAACGCCATGGAAGTTTTTAAAGACTACGACATCATCGTCAACGGCGCCGACAACTTCCCGACGCGCTATCTGGTGAACGATGCCGCCGTCTTTCTCGGCAAGCCGATTGTCGATGCCTCGATATTTAAATTTGAAGGCCAGGCCACCGTGTTCGATTCCGCTGGTGGCGGGCCGTGCTACCGCTGCCTGTACCCCGAGCCGCCGCCGCCGGGAATGGTCCCCTCCTGCCAGGATGCCGGTGTCTTGGGCGCGCTCTGCGGCACCATGGGCTCGATTCAGGCAACCGAGGTCGCCAAGCTCATCGTTGGCTTTGGCGAGCCCCTTGTCGGCAAGCTGCTTATGTACGACTCCCTCAAAAGCCAGTTCCGCACCCTCAAGGCCCGGCGCGACCCCGAGTGCCCCGTTTGCGGCGACAACCCGACCATCACCGAGCTCATCGACTACGAGTTCTTCTGCGGGTTGTCGGAAGCCCCCGTTGGTGCTGAGGCGAATGGTCACTAGAAGGTAGGGGTGTAGGGAGTAGAAGTAGAGAGAACAAAGAGAATAAGCGCTAAACAAAAGCCCCCCCGGCTCGGATGAGTCGGGGGCTTTATGTTTATCGGAATCAAGATTAATCTAAGGTAATTCCAGAGTCATACAATACCGCGCGGCTTAAACTGATTAATTCTGCTCCATCAGAACACAATTCCCGCATATGCCCTTCAATCTCTAATTTATTATCAGGGAATTTTTTCCAGTGATTGACCAACAACCCCATAATTCCAATCCAGATGATTCTTTTTCTTAAGTGAAATATTTCGTTCAAATGTAAATCGGAAATCATATTTTTAGCTTTTTTAATCTGGGTAGGTTTCAAACCATTTCTAGCTAAAATCTCACCGGTGACCAGATCAAATTTGAAATAAATCTCCGGTCTATGTGCAACCTTCAAAGAACAGGGATTGACATACCCAAAGGAAGGCCATTTATTCCATTTCAAGTTATTACAATTATGACAAGAAAATATCCAATTTTCCCATTCATAGACTAACTTCGGAAATTTACTTATAGGTTGGAAGTGATCCACTTCTCCCCGGCACGATTCTTCACAATACCCACAAATCTCACCGAATGGCGTCTTTAAATCCTCAATAAAATCCCGCCAATGCTTATCCGTTGGCCTTTTACCATTTCTGTTAGTGTAAAAATGGATCCATTTTGGGGTATATTTTTTTCGGATTGATTTTAATTTCGGAGGTTCGCTGCCACGATTGACCCGTTTCATTGAAAGCGGATCATACTTTCTTGGTTTTAGATTTTAGCGACTTATTGATTTTTTTTTGAGATATTTTTCTTTTTAGGGAATTTCTTTTCTCATCCCTCACCAGATCAGCTAAAAAATCCTCTGTTTCCTTTAATCCCTTTCCGGTCGGCCCCGAAATCATTGCTTCATGCGTAAATTCCCTAAGTTTCTCAAGTTCAATTTTTTCTTTTTTTGTTAGTTTCGAACGATTCCTTAATTCTCCTAATCGCTTAAGTTGGTCAGCAGTTTTTAAGTCAGTAGGACTTTTCAAACTCATAAAGGAATGAAGAATTTCATCAGCGGACCATCCTGAAATATCTTCGGTATTGCGAGAAATGGCAATATCACCCTTTTTATTTCTGTCGAAAAGATGAATTTGTCCCTCGCGAAGACCGGTCAGCATCAAAGGAGAGTGCGTGGAAAAGAAAATTTGAAGATTCGGAAGGTACTTTGTTAATGTAGGGATTATCCGTCTTTGCCACGCTGGATGCATATGTGCATCTATTTCATCAATGAAAGCAACAGCTGGACTATCTAAAAACCCCTTTTCAAAATCATAATACTCACCATAAGCCATGACCAAATGCGTCAGCCATTGAACAACTGACTGAGTTCCCTGACTCAAACAATTCAATGGCAATTCACCATCCGGGGTATCAAACAAAGGGAACAATCCTTCAGAATCTTCGTCAATCTTTATGTACCTTACAGGATATCCCTCCGTAATTTCCGATGCCATCGCAGACATAATCTCAATTGCGTTAAGAATTTCTTTATTCTTATGTCGATATGCACGATAATCCAATTCTATTAATCGTTGAATAATGTCTTGATCTTCTATCGACGATGACAAAGGCTCAATTAATTTATCTCTTTTTTCCAATTCTTTTACAGTGATGTCATTCCAAACATTTTCATCGACCTCTAAATTTCCTTTTACCCCTAAATCCTTTGGTCCACCTGATCTGAAATCCGTACCTAATCTTATCGCAGGTATAATTACAGAGAATCCGATTTGCCTGAGAATATTTCCAATCATGTTACCTTTATTTTTATCGCCCATATTAATAGGAAAACTACCTGAATAACTAAACTTTCTTTTCCTTTTCTTATTTCTAATTACAATACTCCAAGTAGGAGTTTTTCCAGTAAACAATTTCGGGGGAATCACAAATGGATAAAGCACAATATCAGCAAGCGCAAATAGTGTTGTGGATTTTCCGGAATTATTGGGCCCAATGAAACAATTCACATGATCATCAAATTCGAACGTGGCTTTTTTGATTGGGCCTAAATTTGAAAATTCAAACTCTGAAATAGGCATCTCATCACCTTACATAAAATTTCAGTCCAAGTTGACAATGTAAATACATAGGACATGTGAATGCATCATAATTTCATCTACATTAATACTGCAACTAAGGCTCTCCCTCTATTACACACCGGTCTCCAACAACTCCAGACTCGTTTCCTAAATAATACGAACTAAAGTTTAACAGAAACTGCCCTGAGAGGCTCCGCTCCTGGCAAGAATATCCTCTCCTAATACGCATCATCATCGGGCTGCTCGTCCGGCGTTTCCTCACCGGCGGCAACACCCTTTAGGCCCCAAGCGGTGTCTTTGGCATAGATGTAGACAAGGTCTTCCCCCGGCTCGGCGGCGGTGAGGTGGGTCGCTCATGACAATGAGCGAATGAATCTCCTTCATTCAGGGCCGAAACCTAAAGGCAAATACATTCGCGCACCTTCGTGCGCGAGGCCGCCGGGGCCAACGATGTCGGTTTTGCCGTCAATCTCGGCGCGGGCGCGGCCCGAGATGATGTAGTGAAACTCCTCGCTCGGGTGGTGGTGGGGCTCGGAACCCGTGCCCCCTTCCATAAAACGCAGGCCAAAAAAGATGCGCTCCCCCTTGATGGTGGGCCCGTGGGCGGTGGAAAGCGTCGGGTTGTGGCGAACATCGGGAAGCTCATCAAAGCGGTAAACAGGCATGGCAGCTCCTTAAAAAGGGGGTTAGAAATTTCAATTTGTCTGTTTGAGGATACGATATCAAGAGAAAAAATCTTTGCTCTTTTTTGTGAGCGAGAAGATGAGCTACTTATTTAAGCCCTTCCTCGATGATGCGCTGCATGGCGCGGTCATTGGCCTCGGAGATTTTCCTCGCCGCGCCTGCCAGCCGGCTCATTAATTTAAAATGAGAAAAAAAGCGGCACGCATAGCGAGGCGGCGCGGGTAAAACGCTTTTGGCTGGCGCAATTTCAGAAACTTCGTGCGCCGTTAGCCATTGTTTTTCATCGGGGGGAAGGGTTTCCACCTCATCCCACAAAAGGCGCATTTGCTCGTCATGGGCTGAAATGCTTTTGGGGTTTTGTTTTCGGGGCATGGGCATCTCTCCCGCGAATATCTTGTCAGGCCAAGGCTCGACAAAGGCGGGGTCTTATTTGGCTTTTCGCCCGCCGCCGCCGCCCCGTTTGATGGGCGCCTGGGTCATGGCCGTGGCCGCGGCTTTTTTATCTGCGGGCGTATGTTTTTTGGCCACCTCGGCCGATTTTTTGTTCTCAAGGAGCTGCTTTAGATTTGACGCCGGTTTTTTGTCTGTTTGTTTTTTATTTTTTTGATTCTTGCTTTTTGCCATTTTGAATCCTCAATTTCGGGGCATCTGTTTATTTTTGCGGCTGGCTTATCAACGCGCCATACAAGCCCGTATGTACCACCATTGCCGCTGTTTTCATACACGGGGGGGATTGATGCCCGGGAAAATGACAAAGCCCTTGCTCTTATTCCGAGCGCCCTCACCCTACCCCTCTCCCAGGGGGAGAGGGAATCTTTAACGCCTTCTCCCTCCGGGGGAAGGTTGGGATGGGGGAGAACCTTTAAATTTTTCAAAATTTATTTCAAGGCAAGAATCTTCGCCCAGCGCGCTATTTAATACGCCTCATCCTCGGGCGGCTCGTCCCCCGCCGCCTCGCCTGCGCGAACACCTTTTAGGCCCCAGGGGGTCGCTCATGACGATGAGCGAATGGTTTCCCTGCACGCGGCGCGCTATTTAATACGCCTCATCCTCGGGCGGCTCGTCCCCAGCCGCCTCGCCTGCGCGAACACCTTTTAGACCCCAGGAGGTGTCTTTTACATAGAGATAGACAAGGTCGGCGCCCGGCTCGGCGGCGGTGTGGTGCGCAATATTGGGCAGAATGTGGCATACCTCGCCAGGCCCCGCGTGGTGGATTTCACCCTCGATGGTGGCGCGCAGGCGGCCCGAGATGATGTAGAGAAACTCCTCACACGGGTGGTGATGGGGGTCCGAGCTTGTGCCGGCCGTTTTTGTGCGCAGGCCAAAAAAAATGCGCTCGCCCTTTATCGTCGGGCCATGAGCGGTGGAAAGATCCGGGTTGTGGCGAACATCGGGCAGCTCATCAAAGCGGTAAACAGGCATGGAGGCTCCTTAAATGAGGAGGTGTGCTGAAAAATGTATTTTCGTATGTGGGCCAGAATATCATATTGTAAAATAATTGGTTAACTTATCCGAGAAATCCTCACTCCCAAGCTTTCGAAACGTGCCCTTTTATTGATATATTCCGCCTATTGACGGCAAATTATATCCATCGCTCTTAAGCGAGGCGCTATGACGACTGAAGTGACGAAACCGAAAATACTAATTATCGAGGACTCGCGAGAAACCTCGCTGGTCATGACGCGTCTGCTTGAAGCTGAATATGAAATTGCGGTCACCGAGCGCGGAGAGGTTGGCTTGAGCCTCACTAAAAGCTTCCAGCCCGATCTGGTGCTTCTTGATATTGGCTTACCCGACATCGACGGCTACGAGGTATGCGAAAAAATAAAAGACGATCCCGACACGAAAAACATATCTGTCGTCTTCATCACCTCAAAAGATGACTCGTTGGGCGAGGGGAAGGGCCTCAGGCTCGGGGCGATTGACTACATCATTAAGCCCTTCAGTTACTTCACCTTTAGGGCCCGACTCAAAAACCATGTCGAGTTCAAGCGAAACCGCGATGAGCTCGCACGCCTCGCAGTCCAGGATGGGCTGACCGGCATCTCGAACCGGCGCCGATTCGATGAGTATATCGAGAATGAATGGCCCCGCGCCGTGCGTAGTAAATCTCCGATTTCACTGATTCTGGCGGATATCGATTTTTTCAAAGGCTACAATGATAACTATGGCCACCTCTTGGGCGATGATTGCCTCTGCTCAGTGGCGAGGGCGCTCTCATCGAGCCTGAAAAGACCCGCCGATTTGATGGCGCGCTATGGGGGCGAGGAGTTCGCCTGCATAATGCCGGATACCGATGCAAGTGGCGCAGTCGGCATTGCTAACGAAATGCGCATTCAAGTAGCCGTGCTGGGTATCCCGCACGAACACTCAGATGTGGCCTCTCACGTAACGGTAAGTGCTGGCGTGGCGACATTGACCCCCGAGAGGGACTCAAGGGCAAGCGACCTGATCAACCTGGCCGATGAGTGCCTCTACAAGGCAAAAAAGAACGGCCGAAATCAGGTTCATAACTTAGTGAAAGTCTAACCACCCTACCGACAACGCACCCCGACAGACACACCGCATCACCCGCAAATAAAGACCTAACCCCTCCATATCTCAATTGCTTACTTGCGGGAACATTTCACCCTTTTGGCACGGGCACCTCGTCGGGCCATTCGTCCACGACGCGCTGGAGATAAGCCTTCAGATTAGCCGGGTCAATACTGACCGATGTTTTTATCTTGTTGACCTCGCTGGTCTCCTCAATGGGGAAGCGCAACGAATCCTGCACACGGTTCGAAAGGTTAAACAGAGCGGTGGCTGCAGTTAATTCAACAAGCTCCGGATCGGAGAACTCCTTGCGAACGATCTCGTAAACATCATCGCGGTCCTTGGCAGTGTTCAGGGTGACGTGCTCGGCCCAAAGAACAGCAGCCCGCTCGCGGGCGCTCAGGTGGGGCGAAGTCATATAGTCGTCCCCTGATATGGCTTCCATCTGATCGTCGGTAATTCCCGCAGCTTGACCAAGCGCGGTATTGTGCGTGATTCAGTAGTTACAAGTGTTAATCTGGCTGGTCTTTATGATGCACATCTCTTTTATCTTGCAGGTCAGCACCCCGCCGGCGCCCTCGCGCTGGAGGGCGGCAGTGAAGGCGAGTTGAAGCTTGGCGATGTGAGGAATGTGCGCCCAGGCGCGAGCGGAGTTGGGAATGCGGCCCCGGAACCGCTCGGTGGCCTCAAAAAATTTTGCCTGCTCCCCCTCGGCTGTGGCCGGGTCGATGAGTTCTACGCGTGCTGTCATGGAATTGCCCCCTTTTTATGAGAAAAATCCTGGAATGATGTCGAACAGATTCATCCGCTTGGATGTAATCGATTTTGGATAACTCAACTTTAGCATGCAAAACAATTTCAAACTGCTCCTATATTTCTACTAGGGTTTGTCGCACTAAAAAAGGCGCCCACCCCCAAATTCTGGCGCAATATCGTCCTCAAACTTCTGATTTAACACGTCTTACCAAAAACATCCCAATTGAATATATTTCTATCCTGAACTCCCTTGCGCTCAACCATAAAATTTACTATATTCATTATCATCAGTATATTTACTAATTGTGAAGATTTTACTATCACTATTATAATAACCATTTCACACACTAGAGCGGGCAGAGCATTTTCCTGCTTTCTAGGTAGATGAAAAGACTGAACTGAGGAGATAGGCAATATGTTTCTAACAGATGTATCGATGATTCCAATAATCGCGATACTGCTCATTTTCATAGCGCGGGTGTGGTTCAAGAGTGAATATTACAATTTCGTCGGCGGCCAGCCCGCGCATTACGTGGGCTACTACCGCTCCCATCGACCGACAATCGGCTAGGGCTCTACCTGCAGGGTAAGTACTGTTTCGACTGGAGCATCGAAGGTAAGCTCATTGACGTTCAGGGCCGCCCGAGCATGGCGGCCTTTTTCCTCGCCCAGCAGTTCGACGAGAAGATCTGAGGCCCCGTTGACAACCCAGGGGGCTTTATTGAAGCCCGGTGCGCTATTGACGTAACCAACTAGACGCACGACGCGCACGATTCTGTCAAGATCGCCAAGAACAGCTTTTGCCATAGTGAGATGATTCAGCGTACACAGCCTGGCAGACGCGTAGCCCTCCTCGACAGTAAGCTCGGCACCAAGCTTTCCCTGAAAAGGAAGCGTGTCCTTTATCTTACCGATGGTTCCCGAGAGAAAAAGCACCTCACCCACCAAAACACCCGGAATATAGTTTGCCACGGCATCTGGCATTGGGGGCAACTCAAGGCCAAGTTCTCCGAGGCGCTCCTCAAGGTTCATTCAGGAAAAATCCTTTAGTCCCTTAACAAGCAGCGTACGAAATGGCCCGGAGACACTTCCTTCAGCTCAGGCTCTGCCTGGCGGCAGTTGTCCACCACCTCGTTGCAACGTGGGTTGAAGTAACAGCCCGTGGGCAGGCGGTGGAGACTCGGCACGATGCCAGGGATCTCCTGAAGACGAACCTTTTCGGTATCTGTGGTTGAAGTGCGTAGCTTGGGAACTGAGTTGAGGAGTCCTATGGTGTAAGGGTGAAGTGGGTTGGCAAAGATCTCGTCGATCGGCGCCTCCTCGACGATTTTGCCAGCATACATAACAACAACGCGTTGGCAGGTCTCGGCAATGAGGCCCAGGTCGTGGGTGATCATGATAATGGCGGTTCCAAGTTCGTCCTTAAGTTTGTACAACAAATCGAGTATCTGGGCCTGGATCGTCACGTCGAGCGCCGTCGTGGGCTCGTCGGCCAGGAGGATGCTCGGATTGCACGAAAGTGCCATGGCGATCATCGCCCGCTGGCGCATACCGCCCGAGAGCTGATGGGGATACTCCTTAATCCGCTGGAACGGCAAGGGGATTCCCACGAGGTCAAGCATCTCAGCCGACTTGTTGAGAGCATCTTTTTTTGAGAGCCCCTGATGGAGCATTACGGCCTCGGCAATCTGAAAGCCAATGGTGAAAACCGGGTTCAGACTCGTCATGGGCTCCTGGAAGATCATCGAAATCTCGTTACCCCGAATCTTCCTGAGATCATTCGTCTTCATTTTAGTCAAATCTTGACCCTTGAAGTGGATACCACCACCGGAAATGCGACCAGGCGGCGTGGGAATGAGCCGCAGAATCGAGAGCGCAGTGACAGACTTGCCACAACCCGACTCGCCCACCACGCCTAGTGTCTCACCTGCCTTGAGTGAATACGAAACCCCGTCTACTGCCTTCACAACACCATCGGGCGTGTGAAAGTGTGTTTTAAGGTCACGAAGTTCTAGAATGGTTTCACCGCCGCCGTTCTGCGCAGGGGACATCTGGTTGCTCCTATAAGCTAAGGGCTTGCCGTTATTAGACTGAGATAGTAACTGGATTATATGAATCTCTGCCCCACTCTGTCTACCTCCCAAGTCTAATAGACCATACAAGTGATTTTGGGCCCCCGAGCCCGCGCTTGTCCCCCGCCCCGGCGGGTGGCATATTAAGTTGTTGTCGGCGCTATTCCACCGGCTGCCAGGGAGATGATTCCAATGAAATGCCTAGGCGCATATTTTACCCTCGTTATAGCCCTCAGCCTCACTGTTGTCGGTTGCAGTGGAGGGCGCAATGCCGACATCGGAGCGAGTTTCGCTGCGCCAAGTGGGGTCGTTTCACGAACATCGCAAAAGATCAGCGCCCACCGTCTCAGGCGCATCGGGGTGGTCGCCTTCCGCAACGAGTCAGGGGTAGACAAAGCTGGCGTCCAGATCGCAAATATTTTTTATGAGGGGCTCAAACCCTCGGCCCGATTTGAGGTCCACCCCCCGCCCCCAACTGAAGACGATGAAATTGAACTTGAGTTTCGCCTGCACGGGGCTCGGAGCGAGGGAATACGAAACCAGGCCAGCGACTCCGCCTGGCTCAAGGACAAGGTCAACAAATTCGTTTCCACAGTTCAACCCTACCTGACGAACATCGAAATCGTTTATCCCGGAGAATATTTTGAGGGCCGAATCGAGGCCCCCAAAAAGAAAATCACAATTGACACGGTGGCCAAGTCCTCTGACAAGGTCGGCAATGAACCGCCACTTGATGCCGTACTCACCGGAGTCATCACAAAATTCAGGAACCGCTCGGGAGGCCCCTTCGCTGGCGATAAGGGCTCCCACGTCACATATACTGCCTATCTCGTCAGCACGAAAAACGGCGAAATTCTATGGGAAGCCACATTCAACGAAGAGCAGATATACCTGCTCGACAACCTGCTCCTGCTCCCCCGCTATGCTGCAAACGGCTTCATATGGCAGCGCAGCGATCAGCTTGCTCGGAGTGGGCTCAAGCGCGTCCTCGCCACCTTTCCTGGACTCAGAGAAAAAATTGAGGAAAAACCCTAGCTACCAAGGAAATCACTCCTGGCTAGATGCATCTCACACTCAGGATGCCAGCTGCGTTCAAGTCCGCCACACACCGACAATTTAGACCCCGATGGCAATGGTTTTGAACATTTTCGATGTCCGCTAGCGGCGCTCTTTAACAACCCCGAACCCCAAAAACGCTCAGATATTGAAAAAGAGGCTCAAACTCACGGAAAATACGTATTTTTCCATTTATGGCCTTGCGCCGGGCAGCACTATACAAATACAATAAAAACAATTAGTTCTTCAGCGTCTCTCTCCGCCGCGGGAAATGCATGGACATGGCGTTTGTTTGCCGCCTTTGGCTCCCTCCCCGCACATCCTGGGTATTATCGTATTTTCTAGCGGGAATGCTGTCTTTGCCCTCCGCCATATGGGCCGGTCAGGCTGCGCCCGCGCCCGGAGACGCCCCGCCGCCAATAACGGGCGACATTACCCAAACAACTCTCCCCCCCCTGCGAAGGGAGAACATCGACCCCCTCAGGCGGGGGACAAAGATGTCCGCCGAGGAAGCTAGACTCAGCCGCTTGCGGTGCCTGCGCGCAGATTACATCGTCAAGCAGGCAAATGAGTTCAACGACGAAAGCCGTCTAACCGTCCAGTACTTCAAGCAGGCACTCGATCTTTGCTCCGGTCATCCCGAAGCCAACTTTCGCATGGGTGTCATCGCATACCATCAAGAACAAACAAACTCCGCGATTGACTCTTTTCAAAGATCGATCAAAAGCGATCCCGACTTCGTGGACGGCTACTACAACCTCGGAATCATCAACCGGCTGCAAAAAAAACCGGCCAAAGCCCGTGGATTTTTTAAAAAAGCAATTCGCATCGATCCTGGGGACGCGCTTTCTCTCTACAACCTAGGCGTTTTGCAATACTCGACCCTTGAGCGACTCAAGGCCCAAGAATCCTTCAAGCGCTCCATTAAATCAGACCCGGACCTCGCCGAGCCACACTTTTTCCTCGGCGCCATGTATCAAGAACACGGAGAGCGCCAAAAAGCCAAACAGGCGCTTCAAATGACACTGCGATTGAACTCGAAACTGGCGCTGCCGCGTGTGTTCCTATCGGCCATCCTCGAAACCGAAGGAGAAAGCCAGGCAGCGCAACGCGAACTCGACCAGGCCATCACCATTAGCCCCGCCTCGGTGAACGTTGGTTATGGACTCGAGGAATTTTATTTCAAGGAAGGGAAAAGCAACAACATCCTCACCCACGTCAGGGAGCGAAAGACGAAAAGGACCGAGGCGCAGGTCGCCGATGCCGAACCGGCCGCAGAGATCGAATCAACGGACATAGAGAAAAATTCCAAATCCGTCACTGAACTACCTGGTAGGAGGATGCCCAAAACCTCGAGTAGTTCCCGAATGGAGGGCGGCGAGGCAAAAGAGGAATTCATCCCCTCCGAGAACAGCCGCGAGGCAAGAGAAACCAAAAAAATCGAGAAAACCGAGGTCCGGCTCAGAGCCGGTACCCCAGGCGTTTACCGGGTTCGTTCCAGAGACACCGTCGCCAAAATCGCCCGGCGCTACGGAACGACTGTGGCCGTTTTGATGGGCCTCAACACCACCCGGATTGAGCACCCCTCCATCCTCGATTCTGGTACAAACATTCGAGTCCCTGTCAATAAATCCAAATCAAAAAAACGGCGGCGCGTAAAAAAATCAAAACGTAGACGCACAAAAAAGACGGCCAGAAAAAAAAGAAGCCGACGCCGTAGCACCAAAAACACCTACCGGATAAAACGCGGCGACACGCTGGCCAAGGTGGCTCGCCGCTATAAAACCAACGTCAAAACGCTCATGGGGCTCAACCGGTCGGTCATCGAGCACCCCAGCATGCTCGACGTGGGCATGCGGATAAAGGTGCCCGGCTCGCGGAAATCGAAGGTGCGAAAAAAGAAAGTTACCCGAAAAAAACGACGGGCGAAGAAACGAACGGCAAAAAAATCCACGGATACGCTAACCACAAAGAGAAAGACCCGAGGCACCAACTAATTCTTAATCACCAGACACCTTTTCAAGACCCCAAGGGCATTTCCTAAGCACCGGGCAGGAGACACAGGCTGGCCCGCGTGCTCTACAACACTGCCTGCCATGGTGAATCATGAGGAGAGAGAACTTTCTCCACCATTTTTTAGGCACCCGCTCCATGATTTCAAATTCAGCCTTCACCGGATCGCGAGTGGCGATCCATCCGAGACGGGCGCCTGTCCTCAAAACATGGGTATCGACCGCGATGGCTGGCAGACCAAATGCCTCGTTGAGGACGACATTCGCCGTTTTCCGCCCGACACCAGCAAGCTGGACCAAATCATCCATCTGCCGGGGTACTTGGCCGCCATGGCGCTCGGAGATGACCTTGCAGCAGGAGCGAATAGATTTGGTTTTCTGGCGATAGAATCCGAGAGAATAGATGATTTTCTCGATATCCCCTTGTCGAGAGGCCGCAAATGTTTCAGCCGTCGGATATTGGCGAAACAGCGCAGGCGCAACCTTATTGACCCTCACGTCGGTACACTGGGCCGAGAGAATGGTGGCAATGAGCAACTGTAGCGGAGTTTCATATCTTAATTCGCACTTCACCTCTCCGTAGGTTTTCTCCAGTATTTTCAAGACCCCTGAGGGAGGCGATGCTTTCGGCACGATATCCTTTCCTCTTCACTTCGGGGATGCCTCTACCCAGCTCGCCGATATTGGGCAGAGCATCTTTCCAAACGTTGGGGATTCGGTCTAGAATCGGCCCCGCTTCGAGTGAATGATCTATAGCCCGGACAAGGAGACAAATTCATGGCAGAGCCAAAGATAGCGCAGAAAAAACCCTACCACTACACGGCCACGGTCGACGCTAAGGTTGCCTGGTGCGCCTGCGGCCTAAGTGCGCGGCAACCGTTTTGCGACGGTGCGCACAAGGGAGGTGAATTCAAGCCAGTTATAATGGACGTCACGGCGGGCGAGGCGTATAAATTTTGCGGGTGCAAAAATTCCGCTAACGGCGCATTGTGCGATGGGGCCCATAAAAATCTTTAGCGCATATTAAAATTTTGCGCGTGTAGCTCAGAGGATAGAGCGCCTGCCTCCGGAGCAGGAAGTCGCAGGTTCGACTCCTGCCACGCGCACCATTTAGAATAAGCTCTTGTCATGATTGACCCTATATTTCGAAGACATCTCGTGAGGTCAATGTAAGGCAAGTGGGTATGAAGTAGGGCCGCCAGAAATGGCGGCCTCCTTTCTTTATAGCCTGTCCATGGCGAATTCCTAATCAAACTATGTGGGGCCAGAGTAATAGGACATAGACAATCCTCCGCCTGCACCATACAACCACACCGACCTGTACATAGTGAATTAACAATTCGCCATGTACACCGTGATAGATTGAATCTTAAATAACCCCATTGAGAAACGCGGCCTAATGGTAGGCTGATAGCTTAGAAACCAGGAAGGGGCAGCAAAGCCGCATAATTTCAGAAAAAACTCTTCTGCCCTGCGGCATATCCAAACACCGAGGGCCATCCTGAATGGATTCGGCGAAAAATATCAAGATTACCGCCATTGCCGCGAGCCACGGCGTCAATTCATTCTACATCCATTTCCTGACGCCAATTATCCCGATCATCGCCAAGGAATTTAATCTGAACTATGTGGAAGTCGGCATCATTACGGCTCTTTATGCTTTTGCCAACGGTATTTTTCAATTCCCCATTTCATTTCTGGGCGACTATCTCGGGCGATGGCGCACAGTTTTAACCGTCTCGCTCCTTGTGCAATCCCTCCCCGTTTTCCTCTTCGGCTTTTCCCCGACATACGGCGTGTTTCTGGTTTTCGTCTTTATCAGCGGGCTGGGATGCTCGGCCTTTCACCCCCCGGCAATTGCGCTCATTACCCGAGAGAGCCCCGACCGGCGCGGCTTCACCATGGCGATTTTCGCGGGCGGCAGCGATGTCGGGAGCACTCTCACCCCTGTCATCGTGGGATGGGTGACGGTCTATTTCTCCAGCTGGCGTATGGCCGCCCACTTGGCACTGATTCCGGGGGTGATCATGGCGATAATTGTCTGGCGCTTATTCTACGACATTCAACGCGACGAGCGCCCGATGAAACAGGCCGCGAAGGCGACACTGAGCTCCCTCATCAGGAACAAACCCTTGATGCTTCTGGTCTCTCTCTCCAGCCTCCGCATCACCGGGGTTAGGGGCCTAATGACCTTCCTCCCGCTTCTTCTGGCGCAAAATTTCGGCTTCGACACTCAGAGCATCGGCTGGGCCATCACCTCTTACTTCATCGTGGGCACGGTGATGACGATCATCGTAGGCCGCTGGTCGGACAGGGGGAGCAAGACGTTGTTCATCCTTGTCTTGACGATGCTCTGCGGGGTGGCGATGGCTTCCATTTCGATGGTGACGACGACGGTCGGCGTGATATGCGCCATCGTCGCTGTGAGCGCTCTTCTCTCGCCGGTGCCGATACTGGTGCTCGCCATGGGAACCGAACTTGTGGAAGAAAGGAAGCGCGCCAGCGCCATCGGCCTCGTTTATGCCACCAATGCCGGGGCGAGTACGGTATCGCCCCTCATCGGCGGACTCATTGCCGAGGCCGTGAGCCTGCGATTTTCGTTTCTTTTCTTTGCCGTGCTGTTCGGCTTAGCGAGCGTTATCGCTTTCTTTCTTCACAGAATGAGTGAAAATCTTAATACCCCCGCACCGGAGGGCGCCGCATGAGCGGGGGAGCGAAGTCCGGAGTCTCAACACACCAGCACCGACCTACACCGCCCCTTCAGTCGCGTTTGCAGATACCCTGAGCAACTTTCTTGTTCGATCTGATCCCCCCTAATATCCTCCAAAGAAAGTTCGGATCGCAGGGGATCTTAAATCAAGCCAAGTTTTCTATAGGTCGATTTTCATTTTTTTACTGATCGTTAGCGGCAAACTCCCTATGTAGTGCTTCTCAGTTCCTTTGCTTGAAATGGGGGGGGGGCACCCTCAAGCAAAATCCTCTCATTCGGACGATCCGACATGAGGGGGACAGGTCAGTGAGCCGCTCCTCATCGCCTCTCCACCATTTTCGTGAGATAATGAGTTTTTACACTTCCCTTTGCTATCGGTGGACTATTTGCTCGAACTTCTAGACCCCAACACATTAGCACTGATAGGTGCCCTTTTCATCGCCTCGGCCCGCACCCTATACCGAGGAGCCTTGAACACCCTGAGTCCATCCGCGACCACCCTAATGTCCCTTCTCGTTACTGCTGCTTTCTCATGGGGCTACTATTTCCTCACCGGTCGCGTGGAAAACTGGCCGCTCAGGGGGGTTCTCTGGTTCGCAGCCGTGGGATTCACGAGCTCTCTCATCGCCCGCTATATGAGCTTCATTTCCATCAACCTCGTTGGGCTGGCCAGGGGCGCCGTAATCATCCAAACCAGCCTGATTTGGTCCGCAATCATGGCAGTGTATTTCCTAGGAGAGGACCTCAGCTGGGGGGTGGGCCTGGGCACCCTTTTGATCCTGTTCGGCTCCATACTCCTGGTTTCCGAAGGCGGCAAGGCGCTCAAAAACATTCCGTACCATTACTACCTTGTTCCCGCCTCGGTGGCTTTGTGCCTGGCTCTCGCCCATTTTTTCTTGAAATTAGGTTTCTTCTGGCTTCCCTCGGCCTCAGTGGGCATGGTTGTATCCACCTCAACGGCGCTAGTGCTAATTCTTGCCTTCCTCCCCTTCACGAAGGAGGGAATCCCACGCTCCTGGGAGCTCCGCCCGACGATTTTTGTCATGCTGGGGGGCGCTACAAACGCAATGGCCGGGGTATTGTTTCTGTCCGCCATCAAAACAGGAAAGCTCGTCGAAGTGATTCCGATAAACCGCCTCTCGGTGCTGCTCATCATTTTTTTCTCGTGGCTTTTTTTCCGAAAACAGGAGGTCATTTCGCGGCGGGTAATTTTTGGCGGTATCCTCTCAGTCATGGGGGCCTGGATTATCGTATCGATATGAGGAAGATAGCTGGGCATTGAGGAGGCCAGTAGGTGAGGACTGCCCACACACGTTGTTATTCTATGGCTTAGAGGGCCTTATATCGCCTAAAATGTAATTCGTGCTCCAAATATCGGCCTGTACTCCAAGAATATTGGCTACCCGCGTCTGAACTATAAATGAGGATGTCAGGTCCCGCGCCGCCGAACTCCGCACAAAAAAAGAGATCTAGTTGCACATAGGTTACAGAGCAAAAATCAAACATGAAAAAAGGGGTACGGAATAACCGCAACCCTTTAATTTTATTTAGTGGGCGGGACAGGGATCGGACCTGCGAGCTTAGAACAGATCATTTACAGAAGGTCGTTTCACGCTATACTGAAATCACCGAATCAACTATGTGGGAAATGTCGATGATGAAGAATTTATCGATGAAAAGAAAACAAAAAATGGGAAAGCGTCTTCGGGAGTTGAGGGAGTCTCTGGGGCTTAACCAGCGGAAATTTGCTAACACGGCAGG
>JABJAL010000029.1 GCA_018669005.1 Nitrospinaceae bacterium | reverse complement strand
GAGAAGATGAGACCAGCGGTTTCCCATGCCGATGGCCGTGCCCGCCGCCTTGAGGAGGAGCTTGCCGCCCCGGAGAGATAGAGCCAGATGAGCCGCGCCCGAGGCGTCATCGCTTCTCGTGACGAGAATCTCCTCGCGTCCATCGCCGTCGATATCAGCGGCGAGAGTGCCGAGCGCCTCGAACACGCCTGCGCCGCCTGCCTGGTAGGTGGACATGTGCCCGAGCCGCCCGCCAGAGAGTTTGTAGGCGCGAATTTCCGAGGGCTCGATGGCATCGCCCAGGACGCCATGACCGTAACGCTCTGTGGGTGCTGCCAGGACAATCAATTCTTTTTGCCTGTCGCCGTCGATATCAGCTGCCGTGAGAATGCTATCCCCCAGTGCCTGGGCGCCTGGTATTTTTTGCGCCTCTCGCCAAGCGCCCGCTTTTTTCTCGAAAAGAATCAGTGAGCCCTTTCTTCCGGCGGCTACTATGGCGTTTTTGCTGAGAAACACCGGCCTTGAGAGCGGCGAGAGCTCGCGGCTTGTGAGCACGCGGTCGGCCACGCCCTTTGCGAGAGCGATTACGAGGAGCGAGCCGCCCCACGCCACGCCAGCGATGGCATCGCCACCCAGGTCGATAGGCGGAACTTTTACGGACAATTTCGGGGTCTTCAGCAAACGCTCGGGGCGCAGTTTTCCGCCGGCGGGGGCTATGCGGTAGAGGACACCGGAATTCATGAGTGCGAGAAGGGTATCTTTTTTGCCCCCCTTGAGGGCGAGGAGCCACGCCACCTTACCGGGGAGGGAGATTCCGATTGTCTGATGGGTGGTTGGCGGTCCTATTTTATCGCCAGGGGCGGCGAGGGCTAACGCGGCTGTGTGGTCAGCCACTAGCATAGAAAAAGTGAGAATCAGAGCATATCGTTTTTTCATTTTTATGCGCCCGCCGCTCCATCCAGGGCGACAATGGCGCCGCTCATGTAGTTGTTCTCGGGCGATACAACAAACAATGCGGCGGCGGCGATAGTTTCGGGCCCAGCGATCAGGCCAAGGGGTACTTGGCCCCTTCTCATCTCTGCAAAATCGGGATTCGCGTCGAGGCGTTTTTTGACACTGCCACTATTCACGATGCCGGGCGCCAGGCAATTCACTTGAATGCCGAGGGGGCCCAACTCGATGGCGAGGCATCTGGTGAGCGAATGGACGGCGGCTTTCGTCGAGCAGTAGAGCGAGCGGTCGGCGCTCGCGTTCTCTCCCGCGATCGAGCCCATGTTGACGATGTGTCCGCTTCCCTGGGGAGTCATGATGCGAATCGCCTCGCGGCAGGCAAGAATGATCGATCTCGTATTAAGGTCAAAGATGAAGTCGATTTCCTCATCCGAGGTCTCGGCGAGGGGCTTGAACACCCGCCCGCCAGCGCAATTGACCAAAATATCGAGGCCGCCCATAAACTCGGCTCCCTCGCGGACACATTCGCTTGCTGTGGCGGCTTGGGTGAAGTCGTATCCCTTTCCACCCGCCTTTACACCCAGGGCGGCGCAACGATCAATCGTGTCTTTTAGTCCCTCGGCATCAGAGCCGCCGGCGGCCCATATGTCGGCCCCCGCCTCGGCGTAGCGAAGGGCTATGGCGGCGCCCATGCCTGCCGATGCGCCGGTAACGATGGCGCGTTTTCCCGCCAGAATTTTTCCTTCCATAATAAATTCTCTTTCCTTGTTAAGCGGTGGCGACTTATCCCGCGACCGCGCCCCCGTCAACAGAAACAACGGAGCCGTTCATGAAGCTGTTCTCGGGCGAGAGAAGGAACACGACGGTCGCGCCGATATCCTCGGGATCGCCCAGCCTTCCAAGAGGGATGCCACTGGTGCGGCGTTTCATCTCCTCGGGATCATCGCCCAGCATGGTTTTTACCCGTCCGCTGTCGATGAGCCCCGGCGCGAGGCAGTTGACCCGGATGCCGATGGGGCCAAGCTCAAGCGCCATGGATTTTGTCAGTGAATTTACGGCAGCCTTTGTGGCGCAGTAGAGCGAGCGGGTGGGCCGTGCGCGCTCGCCCGAGACCGAGCCGATCATGAGAATTTGTCCGCTCTTTTGCGGAACCATAATGCGGGCCGCCTCGCGTGATGAGTGAAACAGGGCCTTGATGTTCAACTCGAACATGAAGTCGATGTCTTCATCGTCGATATCCACAAGGGACTTGAAATTTCGCACCCCGGCGCAGTTGACTAAAATGTCGAGCCCGCCGAGAAAATCCGCGCCCTCTTTTACCGCGACGCCCGCCTGTCTTGCGTCGGAAAAATCGTATCCCTTTCCGCTCGCCTTGCTGCCCGAGGCGGTGCAATCAGTGATGGTCTCCTTGAGCGCCTCGTCATTGCCGCCGCCCACTGCCCAAACGTTGGCACCAGCGGCGGCGATGTGGCGGGCCATGGAGGCGCCCATTCCCGAGGAGGCTCCGGTTACGATGGCGCGTTTTCCAGCTAGTTTTTTCTCCGGCATTTTACGTTGCTCCTGGTTATCCGGCAGTGATGCCGCCGTCGATCATGACGATGGCGCCGCTCATGAAATTATTCGAGGGCGAGACGAGGAAAAGCGCGGTTTCGGCGATTTGCTCGGGGTCGCCGAAGTCTCGGATAGGCACCTTGTTTATTCGGCTCTCGTAGAAATCGGGGTCGCTCTCAAGCATGACCTTCACCCGGCCGCTGCGCGTGGGGCCCATCGCCATGCAGTTGACCCTCAGACCCGAGGGCCCGAGTTCAATGGCGAGGTTTTTCGTCAGTGCGTGCATGGCGGCCTTCGTTACCCCGTAGAGGGCGAAGTTGGGTGTGCCGTGCTCGCCGGCGTCCGAGCCAATCATCAAAATGTGGCCGCTGCCCTGAGGAACCATGATTCGGGCGGCCTCCCTTGAGGCGAAGAAGGCAGCCTTGGCGTTCACCTCAAATAGCAGGTCGATGGCATCGTCCTCGATATCAACAAAGGCGCTCAAGTTTCGTGTGCCGGCCGAGTTGACGAGAATGTTGAGCCCACCGAGGAACTCTGCGCCCTCGCGGACGACATTGATCGCGTTCTTCGAGTTCGAGAGATCGTAGAGCGCACCACCTGCCCGCGCGCCGTGTGCGGCACAGGCCGAAATAGATTTATCGAGCCCCTCCTGGCTGCTACCGCCTGCTATCCAGACATCTGCGCCCGCCTGGGCGTAGCGCGCCGCAATGGAGGCGCCAATGCCGGACGAGCCCCCTGTGATTATTGCTTTTTTCCCTTCAAGCGTTTTTTTCGCCATGATGATTTCCCTTCAGCTCTAAGCCCGATTTTAGTAGGAGCCCGAATCATACCATTTTGAGGGCGAATGGCCACGATGCGCGGCCCCTCTGCCTCGGTGCCCGATTTCGATTATGATGTGGTAGTCATACCCCAATCGGATTCTATTTTAAGGAGGCTTTTTAATGTCTAAACACATCGAGCACATACACTGGCCGGACGCCCCGGATATGTGGATGCCCTACGCCCCAGCCATCAAAGTGAAAGGCGGAACCACCGTTTATTTCGCCGGGGTGACGGCTGCCCCGGTCTATCACCACCACCCGCACCGCCCCGAGGAGTTCGACTCGATGCCCGGGGACATGGCAGGCCAGGCGCGGGCCGCGCTCGAGAATTTGAAAAAGGGACTTGAGGCCGTTGGCGCCTCGTTCGAGGATGTGGTCACAGTCTCTCGCTATCAGACGGACCTCACCGACCAAGATGATTTGAACCGCGTCTGGGGCGAGTATTTTGGCGACAACAAACCGGCCACCACCTCGGTCCAGGTTGTTCAGCTCGCCACCGACCCGCGCTGCCTGCTTGAAATTAATGCCGTCGCCGTTGTCGATTAATTTAATGTTCGACTGACATTTTTCGGCGATTCACCTAGGATATAAGAACTTATTGGATTGAGCAGGGAGGGTCTCATGTCAAAGCTCATAACGCTCTTTGAGGCGGCGGCACTTGTAAAAGACGGTGATGCAATATCGACGAGCGGGAGCCTGCTCCATAGGGCACCCTCGGCGTTTTTGCGCGAGTTGATTCGTGCCGGGCGAAAGGGACTTACCCTCATCAAACCCTCACCTGGATTTGATGCCGATCTGCTCTGTGCGGCAGGGGCCCTTGGCCGCGTGTTTAGCGGCATCGCCACTTTTGAGGCGAGCTATGGCCTCGCACCCAACTATCGCAAGTCGATAGAAAAGGGCCTCGCCGGGCTCACCGAACACGCCTGAGCGAGCATCCTCGCGGGGCTGCGGGCCGCAGCCTACGGCAACCCTTTTCAACCCGTGCGCGGTTTCAAGGGAAGTGATATTCCCGAGCGAAGCGGCATCCAGACTTTTGATGATCCCTACACCGGCGAGATGCTCTACGCCATTCCCGCGCTCGCGCCCGATTGGGCGATCATTCACGTTCAGGAGGCCAATGCCAATGGCGATGCGCGCATATTGGGCCCCCGTTATTTCGATGTAGAGATGACGCAGGCGGCCAAAGGCGTGATCATCACGGCGGAGAAAATTGTACCTGACGAGGTTTTTATCGATGAGCCCGAAATGACAGCGGTGCCGGGGTCCATGGTGAGCGCTGTTGTGGAGGCGCCGGGCGGTGCTGCGCCTTGCAGTTGCGCGCATACCTATGGGGTCGATGAGGCCGGTATGCGCCGCTACATGGAGCTCTCGACAACTGCCGAGGGGCTTAAAACATATCTTGAGGCAGAGGATGCGAATCTCGCTCCCGAGCCTTTGGGATGATAGGCAAATGTTTTGACCACTGATCAGAGCAAAGATGCCATTGCCGCCCGCCTCGCGGCGGACCAGATGGCCGTGTGCCTTGCCCGCGAGCTTGCGGATGGCGAGCGCGTTTTTCATGGGGTGAACTCACCGCTCCCGATGGTGGCGATTTTTCTTGCTCGAAAACTTCATGCCCCCCGTAGCGTTTTAATCGAGGTGGCAGGCTCGGTGGACCCTGAGCCCGAGGGGTTACCTTTCAGTACAAACGACCCAAAACTTTGCGAGGGGGCGGCCTCGCTCTTCTCGAATGCCGATGTCTATGATCTGTTCTCGCGCGGGGGCGTTGATTTGCTGTTTCTGGGTGGCGCCCAGATAGACAAAGCGGGCCGGGTGAACATGAGCTATATCGGCGACCCGGGCCGGCCAAAGGTGCGCTTGCCGGGTGGGGGCGGTGGCTCGGTCATTATGGAGCAGGCCCGGCGTGTTGTGATCTGGCGGGTGGTTCATGATGTTCGCACGTTCGTCTCGAAACTTGATTTTGTCACCCAGACGGGCAACCTCACGCGAATTGTCACCCCGTTGGCGGTTCTTGCGCTTACCGAGGGCGGACTTGAGATCGAAAGCACTCATCCTGGCATCAGCGCCGAGGAGGTTGCCGCGAGAACCGGATTCGCGCTCGACGTTTCAAGGGAAATTTTTGAAACACAGCCGCCCACTCGCGATGAACTCGCCGCCCTTGAGGCTATTGATCCCGAGGGGGTGCGCTACTCGGAGTTTCCAGTCCTCCGGCGGGTTAAAAGGTGAGAGATTCAAAAGATGGAAAATTGAGATGCCGAGATGGGGAAAAGAGATGCTGAGATGGTGAGCAAGCTTGTTTCTCTTCAGGAGGCTGCCTCTCTTGTCGAGGACGGCCAGATGATTGCCCTGGGCGGCAAATCACTCTCGCGCACACCCTCGTCCTTTGCCCGCGAGTTGGTGCGGCAGGGGCGGCGCGGGCTTCGGCTGATCAAGACGGTGGGGGCCTATGACATCGATCTTCTCTGCGCGGCGAGAGCGACGAGCGAGGTGCAGTCGGGCTGCATGGACTACGAAAACGTGTTCGGGATGGCACCCTCCTATCGCCATGGGGTCGAGAGCGGGGCCGTCCGGGTGGTGGAGCATGTCTGCGACTCGATCATTGCGGGGCTAAGGGCGTCCTCATACGGGCTGCCAAGTCAGCCGATTAATGTCCTCCAAGGCCCGGACACGCCCGCTCTCTCGGATTTTCGTGAGACCGAGGACCCCTACACCGGGAAAAAAGTTTTGATGATTCCCCGGATCAGACCCGATTGGGGTGTGGTCCACGTTCAGCATGCCGACGTCGAGGGCAATGCGCGAATCGATGGGGGGCCTTTCGAGGACGTTCTCATATCGCGCGCCTCCGAGGGGTTGATCATCACCGCCGAGCGAATAGTGGAGACCGCATTTTTTAAAAATAAACCAGAGAGAACGAATATTCCTGCGTTCATGACCCGAGCGGTGGTGCATGCCCCGGGGGGCGCTGCGCCAGCGTCGTGTTATCCCACCTACGATATGGATGTGGATGCAATCGCGACGTTTTTAGAGTCGGCGAAAAGCCCCGAAACGCTCCAGGGGCATCTGGATGAATGGCGCGAGCGTGATTATTCGGGAGCCCGCGAGAGGGAGGCAAAATGAGCGCGGCCTCTTTTCAAGAGCCCGATATCGTACGCGATGTACTTCGCGATTGTGGGCGCATCGCGGTCGTGGGGCTCTCCCCAAAGGCGCATCGGCCCAGCCATTACGTCAGCGTCTACATGAAAGAGGCGGGCTATGAGGTAGTGCCCGTCAATCCGGGGCACGACTCACTTCTGGGCGAGCGCTGTTATCCCAGCCTCTCGGCGCTTCCTGCACCGCCAGAGATGGTGAACGTTTTTAGGCAATCGAGGTTCGTGAGTGGGTTGGTGGATGAAGCCATTGCCTTGGGCACAAAGGCCCTTTGGCTTCAAAAAGGGGTTGTCGACGAGGAGGCTGCGCGCCGCGCCGAGGCGGCAGGGCTCGCCGTCGTCATGGATTTGTGAATCATGGTCGAACACCGCCTGTATGGCGGTCCCGAAGGCGAGTCCCCCTAGACAGGGTTTTCTGAATTTTTTCTCAGTCTCTCGGTTTCGGCCTCGTTGATTTCAAGTGTTTCAGGATCAAGCGCAACGCCGTAGTCTCGCCGTGCCGATTCGATTGAAACGATCTCATCGCGCACCTCTTCTCTTACTATTTCCGCCGGGCGCAGTTTCGGGTCACCCATGCCGCCGCCACCCGAAGCGGTCATCTCGATTTCGGCGCCCTGGACCCCGTTCACAATCTCGTGGCCTTTAAATTCGCGCTTGCGGCCGCCCGGGTAGGTGAGTTTGGCGGTGTTGAGTCCGGCGGGCTTGCCACCAAAGAGCCCAAAGGGCTCCTCTCCCGGCTCAGTTTGTTGGCCGAACATGATGACCTTGGCATCCTTTGCCAGGAGTGACCATCTCGACCGAATGCCCAGTCCGCCGCGCCAGCGACCGGGTCCTGCGGAGTCCGTTTCGAATTCGAAATGGTGAAGGCGGTGCGGGGTCTGGACCTCGTGCATTTCGGGGTCCTGCGCAGTCATGGCGCCTCCCGTCATGACCGTGCCGAGGTGGGCGAGACCATCGAGGCCCTCTGTTGCGCCCGAGCCCCCCTTCATCGCGAAGAGGAAAAAGTCCACGAAGCGGCGGCGGCTTCGCTCATCGAATCCACTCGACATTCCCCAGTAGCATTTGTTCCAGCCCGCCGTGACGCGGTGGGGGATGGCTTGAGAAAGCGCTTTCACGGCAGCCTCCCATATCTGGTGGGTGAGGTGGTTCCCGTAGCTGGTGGCACGAGGAAACTCGGCGTTGAGCATCGAGTTTTCGGGAAAAATCATTTCTAGGGGCCGCAGGATTCCTGCGTTGTGCGGAATCTGGGGATCGACGTTCATCAAAATGGCTATCATCAAGCCGCTTGTTGCGGCGTGAAGGGGGGCATTCGCGTAGCCGGGCGTCGGTCCCGCCGAGCCCGTGTAGTCGAATAAAATTTCGTCACCCTTTATCGTGATAGTGCAGATGACCGGGTGGCGGACACCTTCCTGGTGGCCGTCGTTCGCGAGAAACGACTCGCCCCGGTATTCACCGTCAGGCATGGCAGCGACCTCTGAGCGCATAATTCGCTCGGCGCCGTCCATGATGTAGACCATGTGGCTATCGAAAATTTCTCTGCCGTGGCGGTCCAGTACCTCTAGAACGCGCCGCTCGCCTACGTTGCATGAGCCGACGCAGGCCCTTGCATCCTCGGCCACAATGTCGAGCCGGGTGTTGGCGAACAAAAAGTCCCAGACATCCTGGCGCAGTTTGCCAGCGTCCCACATTTTAAGCGGCGGCACGCGCAGCCCCTCGTGCCAAACCTCTGTTGCCTCGGGGTTGTAGCCGCCCGGTGCACCGCCACCGAGGTCTGCTTGGTGCGCCTTGCAGGCAGTCCAGGCAACGAGTTCGCCTTCGTGAAATATTGGTTTGAAAACGCCGAGATCGTTGATCTGGTTTCCGGCGCGGTAGACATCGTTATGAAAGATCACATCCCCTGGTTTAATGTCGCCATCAAAATATTCGATACACGCCTTCAACGAGGGTTGGAGGGCGAAGCCGAGAAGAGCGGTGTACTCGGTTTGCTCAAGCATATCCCCGTTTGCCCAGTAAACGCCCGTGGCGAAATCCCGGCCCTCGGAAAGGATGGGCGAGCGGGTTGTGTGAAGGAGGGTGAGAGCCATCTCCTCGGTGACAGAGCGGAGGCGCCGCTGGAGGACGGAGGCGAGAATCGGATCGATGGCGGGGTTGCTCATATCCGGGCACCTCCCTTGTCCGTCAGGAAGCGCGCGCGCATTTCCTTTGAGCGCTCCTCTTGCCAGATAAGGTAATTGTCCCCAGTGTCGCAGGCCAATTCGTATCCGCTCAAAACGAGCACCGTCGTGTTTGCGCGCTCTACTATGGCGGGGCCCGCTATCAGGTGGCCGGGCCGAAGAGCCTCCGAGCGGTAGACATCTGCGCTGAGGGGCGTTTTATTTCCAGGGGTGTATATTTCTCGCCGCGCATGTGGCGCATGTGGCGCAGGCGGGGCGGGCGATTCTTCAAAGGAAAGCGGTGGGGCAGTGGAGTGCTCGGTTCTGCCGCGGGCGCTCATCCGAAGAGTGATGCACTCGGTGGGCATCTCCTCGTTGGCATAGCCGTAGAGGGTGTCGTGGCGCTTGTGAAAAAGGGCGAGGATTTTTTGGAGATCAGGGGTGTCGATTAATTCGGGGTGCAGCGGAACACTCACCTCGTGGTACTGGCCCTGATAGCGAATGTCGATGCTGGGCTCAAAATGCATGGCGCTCTCCGTGACGCCTTGCTCGGCGAGAATACTCCGGCATTCCTCGCGAAGACCGCCAAAGCGCGTGGCCAACTCCTCGGGGAAAAGTGTGTCGAGCCGGGTGCGCCAGCTTTGCGCTAGATTATGTTTGAAGTCTGAGGCCAGCATTCCGGCAGCGCAAAAAACGGCGGAGTCCCCAGGTACTATAATTAGCGAGATGCCAAGCTCGCGGGCAATGTGGTTGGCGTGAAGCGGCCCTGCGCCCCCCGCCGCGAGCATGGCGAATTCTCGAGGGTCGAGCCCGCGGCGAACGGTGACCTCCCGAATGCCCGCCGCCATATGGACACAGATAATCTCGTATATACCAAGGGCCGCCTCCTCGATGGACATTTTCATCGGGCCAGCCACTTCCCGGCGGATGGTTTCCCTCGCGGCCTCTGGGTCAAGACGTAATTTTCCCCCCAGGAAAAAATCGGGGTCCAGGTAGCCTAGCGCCAGGCAGGCATCTGTTGCCGTGGGCTTGGTGCCGCCCTCGCCATAGCAGGCGGGGCCGGGATGTGCGCCGGCGCTCTGCGGGCCCACGTGGAGAATACCTCCTTGATCGCACCAGGCGATGCTTCCGCCTCCCGCCCCCAAGGTGTGGATGTCGAGCGAGGGCAGGGCGATGCGTCTGCCGCCGATCCAGTTTTCATTCGTGATGAGCGGCTCTCCCCCCTGGATGAGGGCGACATCGTAGCTGGTGCCACCCATGTCGGTGACGATGTAGTCCTCTATGCCGTGTGGTTCGGTCGTCTCCCTTGCGGCGATGGGTGCTGCCGCCGGGCCCGAGAGAAGAAGGGCAGCGGCTCGGCGAGAAGCCACGGAGGATGTCATCTGACCGCCGTGCGATCCCATTATCAAAAACGTGCCCTCAAAATCGAGTGACCGAAGCGATGTGTCGAGATTTTCCAAATAGCTTTGGATGATGGGACCCACATAAGCGTTGAACGCACATGTGCTCACGCGCTCATAGAGGCGTATCTGGGGGAGAAGTTCTGTTGAAACTGTAAGATGGGCCTCTGGAAATGTTTCGCGAATTATTTGGGCCGCCCGCATTTCATGTTCGAGATTTGCCCAGGCGTGCATCAGGCAAAGGACGAGCGATTCGACGCCCTCGGCCTTGAGGCGAAGTGCGGCCTCACGAACGGCCGATTCATCGAGAGCCTCTAACTCTGTGCCTGTTTCATCCAAGCGGCCCCCAACGGTAAGGCGATGGGCCCTGCGGATAAGGGGTTTTGGAAGAGGTCTCTTGTTGTTGAAAAACTCCTCGCGCCATCCCCTCCGCATTTCGAGGATATCCCTGAACCCTTGTGTTGTGATGAGCCCCGCGCGGGCGCCCGATTCGGTGAGCACAGCGTTCGTCGCCACCGTCGTGCCGTGAATGATGAGAGAGGTTTTCTTGATAAATTCTTGGGCAGTGTGTCCACGCGCGGCGGCGAGTTCTTCAATCCCCCGAATTACGGCCCTCGATGGGTCAGCGGGTGTCGAGGGGGTCTTGTGCATCGCTGCCGGAGCCTCGTCGGTGCCGGTGGGTAAATCCGAGGTGACCCAGAAATCTGTGAACGTGCCCCCAGCGTCGATGCCAATTTGATACATGATGCCCTGTTTATCCTTTTGAATAATTATTTGACTGCCTGGAGGGAGTATACGGCCACGGATTAATGTGGGTAAAGGATTGATTTTTAAGTCTTGTCAGCGAACAGCGCCTTTGTTAGCCTATTGGTGTCAAGTAGAGATCTTCTCCCCGTCCGGTAGAGTTCTATGGCATCCCGACCACGAGATCCTGAAGTCAGAATCCAGGCCCTTGAGGCTTTGCTCGTTGACGATCCCACCTCGCCCGCTTTTTTCCCGCTTGCTGGTCTTATATGGGAGAAGGGCGAGGCCGATAAAGCCGTCGATATGCTCTCGAGCGGTCTTCAACACCATCCGGTCTACAGCGCGCCTCGCGTTCTTTTAGGTGAGATTTATCTGGCCAAAGAGCAGGTAACAGAGGCCATCGATGAACTTGAAAAGGCTGTTGCTCGCACCCCCTGGAACCTCGCCGCCCAGCGGCTCCTACTCAATTGCTTTCAAAAATCGGGTGATGACGCTGGCGCTCGAAAGGCGCGGGTGGCCATCGGCATGTTTGACCCGGCCGATGAAGAGGCCTTTGCTTCTTTGGATGTTGCTCTTGCGCCTCCCGAAGCCAGTTCGCCGGGAGCCGGATCGCCGGTTCAGGACGAAGCCCCGCTAGAGGAATCTCCCGACGCGGTCCCCACGCCATCGCTTGCCGAACTCTATATCTCGCAAGGACATATCGATAAGGCCCTTGAAGTTTACACAAGTCTTGCCGGGGAAGAGCCGGAAAATATCGAGTACATGGAAAAGATAACCGAGCTTCAGGCGCAATTAGCCGAGGAGGGCGATGATGGCTCGGCTGCAGCTGAACTAGAGGACTTTGATTCGATCCTCAATGAGGCCGAAGGTGCGGTCGATGCCGCAGATGCTGGAGGGCCAGAGGTTGATGACTTTGATTCGATTTTCGAAGAAGAAGAGTCGGGAGGCGCTGCAGCGGCTGTTGATGAAGCCACCGATACAGGAGCGCCAGAACTGGAAGACTTTGATTCGATCCTTGAAGAGGCAGGTGTGGCTGCCGATGCCGGAGCGGCAGAGTTAGAGGATTTTGATTCGCTTCTCGATGAGGTAGGCGAGGATACGGAGGCCGTTGCAGAGGCCCCCGAGGAGGAATCTGGCGGGCTGGAAGATTTTGATTCTCTTCTTGAAGAGGCCGAAGGGGCAGCCGATGCCGGAGCAGCAGAGTTAGAGGATTTTGATTCACTCCTTGATGAGGTAGGCGAGGATGCAGAGGCTGTTGCAGAGGCCCCCGAGGAGGATTCTGGCGGGCTGGAAGATTTTGATTCGCTCCTTGAAGAGGCCGAAGGGGCTGCCGATGCCGGAGCGGCAGATGTAGAGGATTTTGATTCACTTCTTGATGAGGTAGGCGAGGATACAGAGGCTGTTGCAGAGGCCCCCGAGGAGGAATCTGGCGGGCTGGAGGATTTTGATTCTCTTCTTGATGAGGCCGAAGGGGCAGCCGATGCCGGAGCGGCAGAGTTAGAGGATTTTGATTCGCTTCTTGATGAGGCAGGCGAGGATACAGAGGCTGTTGCAGAGGCCCCGGTCGAGCCCGAGGCCCAGGCCGCCGAGGAGACGGATGAGCCGGCAGGCGAGGTGGATGATTTGGAAGCCTTGTTTGCAGGTGAACCTGTAGAGGCCTCTCGGGCTACGGCAGCGCCAGTGGATGAGAATATTGGCGATGATCTGGATGCTCTTCTCGCAGATGAATTTGACCCACCTAAGGCGCCCGCTACTCCAGTAGAAGAGGAAGCGCCTAAGGATGAAGAGGAGGAGTCCCTTGTCACAGATGAAGAGGTCTCCGAGGCGGAAGAGGAAATTCCGGTAGCCGAGGCAGAGGATGTTTCTGTATCGGAGGATGAATCACCCGTTGCAGAAGTTGAGGAGGAGGAGGCTGGCGGCGCGCTCGATGAGTTTGAGTCGCTACTAGCCGATGAGCCCGAGGCGGCAGTGGAAGTGGAAATGCCGGTAGCCGAGGTTGAGGAAGAGGTCGCAGTTGCGGCGCCGGATGACGAGGACTTTGACTCCCTTTTGGCCGAGGAGCCTGAAGTGGTGCCTGCAAGCGCAAGCGTCGAGGAAGTTGCACTCGATGCAATGCTGGCCGAGGAATTTGATGAACCCGAGGCGGCAGTGGATGAGGAAATGCTGGTAGCCGGGGCTGCAGAAGAGATAGCCGCGCCAGAGGATGAAATTCCCGTTGCCGAAGTTGAGGAGGAGGCTGGCGGCGCGCTCGATGAGTTCGAATCGCTTCTTGCTGATGAGCCCGAGGCGGTGGAAGAGGAAATGCTGGTAGCCGAGGTTGAGGATGTTTCTGCGCCGGAGGAAGAAGCCCCGGTTGCCGAAGTTGAGGAGGAGGTTGGCGGCGCGCTCGATGAGTTCGAATCGCTACTAGCCGATGAGCCCGTGGCGGCAGTGGATGAGGAAATGCCGATAACCGAGGCGGAAGAGGTCTCCGTTTTAGACGAGCAAACTCAGGTTCTTGAGGTCGAGGAACCCGAGGTAGCGGTTGATGAGCCTATTCCAGTAGCCGAGGCGGAGGAAGAGGCTCCAGAGCAAGAGCGCCACATGATGCAGGGAATCATCGAGGTCTATCTGGGTGAAGAAAAGTATGAAATGGCGCTCGACATTTGCCGGAAGGCAATTCTGGTTGGCACGAGCTCAGATTGGTTGGTCATACAAATCCAAGAGATTGAAGCCATAATTAGCGAGCGCATGAAGCGCGTCTTGCCTCAGTCCGCTGATGAGGATATTGAAGATGTGGCTCTGGAGCCCCCAACAGATAGCGATGTGGTCAAGTCTCTGCTTGGCTGGCTTGATACAATTCAGCGACACCGGGCAAAACTCTCGGCGGACTCGCAAAAAGGGTCGTCTCGCGATATAGTTTGATGGATTTCCGATAAATAACAACCTGAAGCTTTACAGCTTGTACATAGCTATTTTTTTTCCGCATGAAAACCCTCACCGGTTTGCGGAATTTTTCCCTTAGGAAAGCACTTTAGGCATGTCTCCAAGCACGAACTCGAACACCCAAGGCACGGCCCTGGACGAGCTTTGCATCAACACCATCCGCACCCTGTCGATGGACGCGGTTCAGAAGGCAAAATCTGGGCACCCGGGCACCCCGATGGCCCTCGCGCCTGCGGCCTATGTCCTTTTCTCACGCATCATGAAATTTAATCCGCGAAACACAGCTTGGTTTGATCGCGACCGCTTTGTGCTCTCGTGCGGCCATGCCTCGATGCTTCTCTACTCGGCTCTGCATCTAACCGGCCACGATCTTTCGCTCGATGAACTAATCAACTTTCGCCAGTGGGGGAGCAAAACACCCGGCCATCCCGAATACGGGCTCACACCGGGCGCGGAGATGACCACAGGCCCACTCGGACAGGGCATCATGACTGCCGTGGGCATGGCCATCGCCGAAACCCATATGGCCGCCGTCTATAATCGCGAGGGGCACGAGGTGGTGGACCACAACACCTACGTTTTCGCCTCGGACGGCGATTTCATGGAAGGCGCCTCGCACGAGGCGGCCTCGCTCGCGGGCCATCTGGGCCTCGGCAAACTCATCGTTCTTTTTGACGACAACAAGATAACCATCGAGGGCTCGACGGATCTTGCCTATACAGAGGACGTTGCCAAAAGGTTTGAGAGCTACGGCTGGCATGTCCAGAACATCGGCGATGTGGCCAACGATCTCAATAAACTCGAATCGGCGTTCGGGGATGCCAAGGCCGAGAGCAGCAAACCCTCTCTGGTTATCCTTCGCTCGCACATTGGTTTTGGCTCTCCTAATTTTGTCGATACGGCGACGGCCCACGGGGCGCCGCTGGGCGATGAAGAAATCGAGTTGACGAAAAAGAGCTACGGCTGGCCCGAGAAGGAAAAGTTCTTGGTGCCGGATGAAGTTGCCGCCCATATGGGGCAGGCCGCCCGTCGCGGCGCCGAGTCTGAGGCGGCATGGAACACTAAGCTCTCTGATTATCGGAGCGCCCATCCGGAATTGGCCGAAAAATTTGAGGCGGCCCTCACCGGAGACCTTCCTCAAGGGTGGGACGCGGATATTCCTGTTTTCTCGCCAGCCGACGGTGCTATTGCAACGCGGGCGGTTTCGGGAAAAGTCTTGAACGCAATTGCCGGGAATTTGCCCAGCCTGATGGGCGGCAGCGCCGATCTTGCCGGCTCGAACAACACACTGATCAGCGGCGAAGGGGATTTTCTTAAAGGAAGCTACGAGGGGCGCAACATGCGCTGGGGCGTGCGCGAACATGTTATGTGCGCCGCCGCCTCAGGTATGTCGCTCCATGGCGGGATTCGCCCCTACACGGCGACTTTCTTCGTGTTCACCGACTACGCCAGGCCCGCCATTCGGCTGGCTGCTCTGATGGGGCAGCCGGTGATTTATCTGATGACCCACGATTCTATCGGCCTTGGCGAGGACGGCCCGACGCACCAGCCCGTCGAGCACCTCGCATCGCTCCGCGTAATGCCGAATCTTTCCTTGATTCGACCAGGGGATGCGAACGAGGTTGCCTTTGCCTGGCGCGCGGCGATAGAGCGCAAAGATGGGCCGACCATGCTCGTGCTCACGCGGCAGGGCCTGCCCACACTAGATAGAGAAAACTTAGGCGGCGCAGAAGGGGTGCTCAAGGGCGCTTATATCCTCTCGAAAGAGGGTGGCGAGGAGCCTGATGTTATCCTTATTGGCACGGGCTCGGAAGTTTCTTTGTGTCTTGCGGCCAAGGATATGCTCTCTGTCCAGGGAGTTGATGCACGCGTGGTGAGCATGCCGAGCTGGGATCTTTTCAGGGCGCAATCCCAAAGCTACCGCGACGAAGTATTGCCGCCCGGCGTGAGGGCGCGATTGTCTGTCGAGGCTGGCGCTTCGCAGGGCTGGCTCGAATGGGTAGGCGATGCGGGGGGCGTCATAGCGATGAGTGGATTTGGCGCGAGCGCCCCGGCCAAGGTGAGTTTTGAGAAATTCGGATTCACCCCCGAGAATATCGCCAGAAGGGCCGCGAAACTGAAATAATCCTTCCCACAAGCCGCTTATATGGCGGTGGCTCCTAAGAATACTTATTCTCCGAGCTCAACTCTTGGGCGCGGTTTTTTTTGTTTTAGATCTACTCTCTCCTAAACATTTTAAATGCACTCCCTGCTAATTTCAGACCCCAGCCCATCGGCGAAATTTCGCTTATAAAAAACCCCCAATCGGCGAAACTCCGCCTATGCCACCGGGGGGCATTTCAGATAAAATCCCCCAAACCCCCGTATTTACTGGCATCATCTATTTATCGACTCAAAATTCTCTTTTGGCACGGCCCTTGCTTTGTAGGGGGGTAGACCTTACTTACTCTTCCCCGCATTGAGCGGGCCGCTAAACCGAAAGGGAATAAGCCATGAAAACGATGACCGGAACGAGAACGAAAGCAAACTCTTTTAACTCTCTCGACTGGAGCAAGACCATGCAAAAGAATCGAATCACCGGAATCATCACCTTACTCACGTTCGCTATTCTATTTTTCCTCCTCGCCGCCGCGCCGCGCGCCGAGGCGTTGAAAATATTGAGTCACAGCGGCACGTGGAAATCCAGGATAATGGTCGGTCACAGCGGCAAATGCCTGGACGTTGTCGTGGCCAGCAAGGCAGACGGGGCCAATGTCCAGCAATGGTCGTGTCATGGCGGAAGCAACCAAAGTTGGGAATTTGTAAATACCGGCCAAAATTATTTCCAGATCAAGAACGTCAACAGCGGCAAATGCCTGGACGTTGCCGTGGCCAGCATGGCAGACGGGGGCAATATCCACCAATTTGCGTGTCATGGCGGAAACAACCAAAAGTGGGCACTTGTTAAAAAAAGCGTAGAGTATTACCAGATCAAGCCCGCCCACAGCGGCAAATGCCTGGATGTTGTCGTTGCCAGCAAGGCAGACGGGGCCAATATCCAGCAATGGGGGTGTCATGGCGGGAACAACCAATATTGGAAGATTTCGCTCCCCAACTTCGTGGGCATGGCGCTGACCCAGGCCCAGGCGGCGCTTGTAGCGCTGGGCCTGTCTCCCGATAAAGGCGTCCCACTCGCCCTCTCTTATACAAACATCGCGAATCGCCTGGATCTACAAGGCCAGGTTTCTGCCCAGAGTCCTGTTGCGGGCTTCACAGGTGGGGTGTCCTCGGTCGCACTCAAGGTTTACAAAAGTGGCACGCTAGTCCCGAACTTGGCGTACAAGACACTGGCCGAGGCCCAGGCGGCGCTAGCGGCGGTGGGTTTAATCGCAAGCAGCGAGATCACATATCAATTAATCATTAGTAGCCCCGAGTCCGCGAGTAGAAACGGTCAGGTTGACGCTCAGAACCCGGCCGCGAACTCAATAGCGGCTCCCGGAACTTCGGTCGCGCTCAGACTTTTCCAGGTTATGCTAAAGCTCCCGAACGTGGTGAGCATGACGAAGACCCAGGCCGATGCGACGTTTGCGGCGGCGAAGATGTCAGAAATGGGCGTCAAAGTCACAGCCACCTATCCGGAAGTCTTTAATAAACCGGATCTCCATGGCAAGGTGTTAACCCAGACGCCGACCGGGGGTACCATACCTTACGTGAATTCGGTCGCGATCACGGTAGGCAGAAACGTCAACAGGGTCCCTCGTTATATTCCAGAACAAACTTCACAGGCTCAGTATTTAGAGGCGGTTAAAAATGCCGGACTGACTTACATTGTGTATTCTGACCAGAAGAGCTCCTCTTATAAAAGACAAAAACAAGTGGTTTACAATGCCAGGCCGGATGCGGGATCTGTTGTGGCTCCTGGAACTAAAATTATTGTATATTCGAAGTGGATATTTTATTAAAGGCCTGTACCTGAAGAAAGGTAAGTAAAAGCAAAACGAATCGCAGGGCTTCGCGCTGCTCACTTGAAGTGCAGGGCATAGCGCTGCTCACTATTCAATCGAAGTACAGGCTTCTCGCTATTCACTCAAAGCCTACCCCCCGCGCTCAAGAGATTGGGCGCGGGGGGTTTTGTTTGGAAGGCGATAAATCCGGCGGTGACAATTTGGTTGTTTTCTTTTATTCTATCTGATTAGATTACTTATCCCCGCCTCTTATTAGATTTTGGGCCTCTTGCCTTATCCGCATTAAAAGCAAATAGTTAAGGTGTCGAGCGTGTCCTTGTGCTTAAAGGGACATGCCGCCGCCCAGCGGGGAGTATTACCGGCGGTGAATATTTATGAGCAGGGAGATTGACGAATTGCAGTCGCCACCAAGGACAATCCCTATTGTTGATCGCCAGCAAGCCCAAGCTGCCGATGAGCAACCGGATATGATCCGGATTGCGGGTATCTGGAAGCGCTATGAAGATGGGCGCTATGTTCTCCAGAATATTGATCTTCAGGTTCGGCGGGGCGAGTTTGTTTTCATTACGGGCCCCAGCGGCGCAGGAAAAACCACGTTGCTCTCTCTTCTTTATGGCGCTGAGGTTTCTGATCGGGGGCAGGTGTTTGTTGCTGGTCGCAATATCACGCATCTTCGCCGCAAGGAGCTTTCTCGACTCAGGCGCGGGATTGGCGTCGTGTTCCAGGATTTCAAGCTGCTGCATCGCCGGACGGTTTTTGAGAATATTGCCTTTTGTCAGCGGGCCATCGGGGTGTCGGCGAGTGAGGCGAGGCGGCGCGTATACGCCGTGCTCAAGCTTGTCAGGCTGGCGGAAAAAAGAGATTTGTCTCCCAAGGTGTTGTCGGGCGGCGAGCAGCAGCGCGTTGCCATTGCGCGAGCGCTTGTTAACCGGCCGCCCCTTCTAATTGCCGATGAGCCGACGGGGAATCTCGATCCCGATATGGCACAAGAGGTCATGGACGTTTTTCGCGAGGTGAACCGCCTGGCGACAACGGTGGTCGTCGCCACCCATGATCGCTCCGTTATCGAATATATCGGCGCCCGCACTGTCCATTTGGAAAACGGACAGGTAATCAGTTAAGGGCCGGGCCGTGACCAGCTGGTTTCAGTCGTTTCCCTATTTCTTAAAAGAAGCGCTCCTCGACATGCGGGAGAACCGCGCCGTTGCGGCGCTCACCGTCATGACGACGATGATCAGCCTGATCTTGTTCGGGGCGCTGTGGATCGTGCAGGTAAATGTCTCCTATCTTATTGAAAACTGGAGAGAAAGATTCCAGATCGAGATATTCTTCAAGGAGGATACCACCCCTGCCCAAAAGGCTGCGATCCGGGCGCTGCTCATTAAGCACGAGGCGGTTGATCGAATTGCCGAGCGCTCGGCCACTGAGGCCCTCAAGAGTTTTCGCGTACAACTTGGACCCAACGCTGATATTCTCGATGGGCTGGGCAAAGAAGTTTTGCCCCCCTCCATGCAGGTGATTCTTCGGCCCGACTCGCGAACGACAGCGAACATCGAATCGCTCATGGCGAGGGTTCGTCTCATGCCGGGTGTTGAGCGTCTGAGAAACGATCTTGTCTGGCTCAGGCGGCTTGAGGGGGCGATATGGCTCCTGCGTCTTGCGGTTTGGACGGTATCGGTGCTCCTGGGGCTGGGCGTTCTTTTCATCATCGCCAACACGATTCGTCTAACGCTTTTCGCCCGAAGGGATGACATCGCCATTATGCACCTTGTCGGGGCGACCGATGGTTTCATTAGGACGCCCTACGTGACCGAGGGCGTTCTGTGTGGCGCGCTGGGGGGTGCCATGGCATATGCCGTGTTGTTGATGGTGTATCACGCGATATTTCTTCCTATGCTGTCAGGTTTCTCGGGGGTGGATATCTCGATTCAGCCCGGCGGCTGGCCGTTGGGCTTTATTTTGCTCGGCACAGGCGCGAGTCTTGGCTTTCTGGGCAGTTCGCTCACCGTGGGCCACTATCTTCGAAAGCAAAGGGAATAGCTTGATAGGCCTTATGCCTAAAATGGTGGTGAGTCGGCAGCTGGCTTGCGTTTTTACGTTTGTCTTGGCGCTGATGGTAGGGACTGAGGGCACCCCGACCCTGGGTGCGCAGACGCTTCAGGGACTAGATCGAGAAATTAAAAAAGATGAATCGCAACTTCGGCGAATAGAGGAGCGCTTGGCGAAAGAGAGAGATCTCGTGTCCAAGGGGCAACTTCAGACCGAAAGCCTACTCACGAGCCTTGATCGGCTCTCTGCGCGGCTGTCAGTTGAGGATCAAAGCCTCAGATTACTTGCCCGGCAGGAAGCTCGCTCTGTGGTGCGGCACAAAGAAATATTCGCCAAGGTCGAGAAAATGCGCGAGGAGCAGGTAGAGCGTAAAAAAAAGCTTCGTCAAAGGCTCCGAGCCCTCTATATGGGAGGAAGTGCCGGGAGCGTGCGTCTCATAGTGATGTCGCGATCGGTGTGGGATTTGGTCGATCGATGGTCTTTCGTGAGCCGTCTTACCCGCCATGATCAGCGCCTCCTATTGGGCTACCGGGAGGCTGAGGTGCGTCTGGGCGAGGCAAGGGCCGAGGCAGAGGCAGAGGTCGAGCGGCAATCTTCTTTGAAGAAAAAGCAGGCCCGTGTCAAGGCCCGCCTGGCGCGATACTATTCTCGCCGGAGTCGTCGGCTGACCCACCTTGAGAAAAACAAGACACGCCGTCGGCGGGTGGTAAAGGCGCTTGAAGGCTCTCGCGACGCTATGCGTGATGCCATCACCACATTGATGAAATCCAGGGATTCGAGAATAGACCGGGATGCCGTGTTGTTCGATAAAATGGAAGGGCGTCTGCCCTGGCCCGTATCAGGAAAGATTCTTAGGCAGAGCAATGGGAAGGCCAGCCGGGGAATCCGTATCCGAGCCCCGGAGGGCACCTCCATTAGTTCTGTGGCTGCCGGGGAGGTCGTTTACTCGGACTGGGTCCGAGGGTATGGTCGATTATTGATCCTACGCCATGGTGCGGGGATTTACACAGTCTATGGCGGGACCGGTGAGGTGCTCGTCGAGCGAGGCGAGAAAGTGGGGGCTGGCCGCGTTATCGCGCGTGTGGGGACGACTGGCGTCCTCGGAGAGTCTGCTCTTTATTTTGAGATTCGAAGAGGATCAATCCCATTAAAGGCGCTACAATGGCTTGCGCCTCGTGGATGAACGCGCCTCGAATTTTCTCTGGCCGTAATTTTGGGAGTGTTAGATATGTCAAAAAATCGTAAATTCGGCGGTTGGCTCCTCTGGTTAGCCGCAGCGGGGGGATTAGCCGTTGGGATTGCTGTAGGTCCTCTCGGGATTACCTCAGCGCGTGAAAAATCGGCTTATCCCGAGCTTCGTACGTTCACCGAGGTTCTCTCCCTAGTGGAGTCGAACTATGTCAACGAGATAGAAGGTCAGAAGCTCATCCGGGGAGCGATCCGGGGGATGCTGAAGACGCTGGATCCACATACGAGCTACATGTCTCCCGAATTCTATAAAGAGATGCAGGTCGAAACATCGGGTCGCTTTGGCGGGCTTGGCATCGAGATTACGACCCGTGGCGGCATTCTGACCGTCGTCACCCCGATAGAGGACACCCCAGCCTATCGAGAGGGAGTCAAGGCGGGCGATCAGATCATCGAGATCGAGGGGAAGAGCACCAAGGAGATGAACTTGCAAGGTGCCGTTCGCCAACTTCGTGGACGTCCCGGAACCAAGGTGACCATAACGGTTTTCAGGAAAAGCGAGGAGAAGCCGCTCAAATTTACGATTACCCGCGAGGTAATCCGAATTAAAAGCGTGGGGTCAAGGAAATTGCGAAACGGCATCGGCTATGTGCGGATTAGAAGTTTTCAATCCACCACGGGGCGCGAGGTGAGCAAGGCCGTAAAGAAGTTCGAAAATGAAAAAATCAAAGCCCTCGTCCTCGACTTGCGAAACAACCCTGGTGGGTTGCTCTCCCAGGCGGTATCCGTTTCTAATCTTTTCCTCGGGTCAGGCCAGCTTATCGTTTACACCAAGGGGCGAATGGAAAATCAGCAGAACCGCTATACCTCCTCTGAGGATGGATTTAAAACCAAGATGCCGGTAGTCGTTCTTGTGAATCCCGGAAGTGCGAGTGCCTCAGAAATCGTTGCCGGTGCGATTCAAGACCTTAAGCGGGCGACGATCATGGGCGAGAAAACTTTTGGCAAGGGGTCCGTACAAACTATCGTTCCTCTGACTGATGGTTCGGGTCTGCGCCTGACAACAGCACTTTACTACACGCCGAAAGGTCGCTTGATCCAGGGCAAGGGTATCGAGCCCGATATCATCGTCTCACAGCCCTCGCGCTCGTCTCGGAGGCGAATAATTCGGGAGCGGGATCTACCAGGACATCTCCCGAGCGAGGATGAGAAAAAAGGCATCAAGACGGTTAAACCATCGGATTCTGAATCGAGCGCCGCTGTTGTTCAGGGAGCGGAGCCTGGGAAACTAAAGGACGTCCAGTTGGAGCGGGCAATCGACTATTTGCTCGGAAATGCAAAGGCTGAAACCAAAGGCAGTGTCGGTTCTTGAAAATTGATTTGTTCCCCTGAAGTGCTTGGCGAGTGAAATAGTCGAGTGCCTCTTTGGGGCATTGTGTTTGGCCATCCGAAAATGCAATTCACTGCTGCTCGGGGAGGGTTATCTTCTCCCCAAGTGTTCCTGTTCCTGAACCAAACTCACTTTGATATAGAGTCATTTTTAGATTTTTTGTAGTGGTGAATACGAGAGGTGAATTTGTACGTTTTAGGAGTTGAGTCGAGTTGTGATGAGACGGCAGCGGCTGTTCTCGATTTCGAGGATGCCAGTTTGGCCCCTCGCGTTCTTTCCAATATTGTGGCGTCTCAGGATGATGTGCACAGCCGATTCGGCGGAGTTGTGCCAGAGCTGGCATCGAGGCGTCATCTCGAATCGATAGAACCGGTGATTCTTGCCGCGCTCGATGGAGCCGCAGTGAGTTTGGACGATATTGCCGGCGTGGCGGCGACACGCGGTCCCGGGCTGATAGTCGCCCTACTTGTAGGACTCTCGGCGGCGAAGGCATTGTCTTGGAGCAAAGGGCTCCCGCTGGTTGGTGTCAACCACCTGGACGGCCACATCCACTCACTTTATCTCGATAACCCCGCACCAGGCCAAGCGGGAGAGCCCGCCCCAGGTGCCTTTGGGGGACCTCCACCATATCCGCATCTGGCATTTGTCGCCTCGGGAGGTCATACGGATTTTTACCGTGTTGAGGAGCGGGGACAGGTACGTCATTTGGGCGGCACCCTCGACGATGCCGTCGGGGAGGCGTACGACAAGGTGGCGGCCACTATGGGACTGGGATATCCGGGGGGGGCAACAATTGATCGCCTTCACGGAGAATTCTGGAAAGAGAAGAAAAATGGTGCGAAACCATTGGAATTGCCAAGGCCATTTCTTAAAGACCGGCCTTATGAATTTAGCTTTAGTGGTTTGAAAACAGCTGTGTTAAATTATTTAAAGAAGAATGATTTCTACCGGAGCGACCGATCACTTGCCCCCTGGGAGCGCCCCCAGGAAATACCGCTTGATGAAGTGAGGCGGGTGGCGGCCGGGTTTCAGGAGGCGGCAGTTGAGGTTTTGGTGGAAAAGGTGGATGGCGCAGTGAAGGCCGAAGGGCTTGGAGCCGTTTCCTTGAGTGGCGGGGTGGCGGCAAACAGTCTGTTAAGGGAAAGGTTGTTAGCAAAATCTGAGGCGTCGGGCTGGACATTGCATCTTCCGGCCAGGCGTTATTGCACCGACAATGCAGCGATGATCGCCTGCTCAGGTGGATTTTCGCTCCTTCGTGAAGGGCCCGGTGCTTTTCACGATTTTCTGGAAATGGACGCTGACCCCGCCTGGGAGCTTTAATTAAGCGTGGACGAGATATTTTATATGGTTGAGCTGGAAGGATTTTACGATGCGCCCTGAAGAAGCCGGACCACCTGAGGCAGAAAAAAACATCGATAGACTGCCGCCTCCGCCTCAGGGCTACGATACCCCCCTTGAGATTGGAGGAGTGTGCCTCCGTGGTCGCCTTGTTATGGCGCCAATGGCCGGGTACACGAATCTGCCGTTCCGCCGCCTCGTGTCCCGGCAGGGAGCCGGTATGGTCTGCACTGAAATGGTGAGCAGCCAAGCCCTCGTTAGAAAACACAAGAAAACCTACAACATTATGAAAAACGAGGCAGCTGAAAAACCGGTTTCCATTCAACTTTTTGGAGCCGACCCTGTTCAGATGGGGGAGGCCGCAGCACTGGTCGAGGAGGCAGGTGCCGATTTTATCGATTTGAATTGTGGATGTCCCGTAAAAAAGGTCACGAAAAACAAGGCGGGCTCCGCGCTGCTCTGCGACCCCGACCGGGCGGGTGAGGTAGTCAGTGCGATGGTCCGCTCGGTGCGAAAACCGGTGACTGTGAAGATGCGAACCGGATGGGACACTATTGGTAAGGGCGGGGCCGAGCATTTTGCGCGCACAGTTGAGGATGCTGGTGCCTCAGCCATCACGGTACATGGTCGCACGCGGCATGATTTTTTCTCGGGCGGAGTGGATCTCGAAACTATCGCTCTCGTTAAGCAGGCGGTATCAGTACCGGTTATGGGAAACGGAAGTGTCCTCACGCCCTTTGATGCCATTGAAATGATCGAGGCGACAGGTGTTGATGGCCTGATGATTGGGCGAGGTGCAATCGGTAATCCTTGGATTTTCTCACGTCTGAACCACTGGCTTAAAACGGGCGAGATGCCATCGCCGCCGAGTCTCGCAGAGAAAAAAGAAATGGTTTTGGTTCATTTACGCGATCTGACGGAATCACTGGGAGAGCGACAGGCAGTTCTCCATAGCCGGAAACATTTGGCCGCTTATACAAAAGGATTTCCGGCAAGTGCCGCTTTCCGGGAAATGGTTAACCGGATTGAATCGATCAGCTCGGTGATGGAGGCGGCTGCCGAATTCTTCGAGCAGGCGACACTGGACAGAGTTTCAGGTGCCTCGGGAGGACTTCATGCGGCTTAAGGGCAGGCGGGCAGTTGTCACTGGTGGTGGACGTGGGATTGGACGCGCCATTGCACTTGCGTTCGCCAAAGAGGGTGCAGATGTCGCGGTTCTTGCGAGAACTCAAACCGAGATCGAATCTGTCGCTGCCGAGGTCGAGGCTTTGGGTGTCAGGGGATTTGCGGTCAGGTGCGAAGTGGGAAATTCAAGAGATGTGGAAACGGCGATGCGAGCGGCTGGCGACTATCTGGGCAGTGTCGATATTCTTGTCGCAAATGCGGGCATGATGAAACACGCGAGCGTTTGCGAAACTTCCGATGAAATGTGGGATGAGACGATGCGTGTAAACCTAAACAGCGTTTTTTGGTCATCGCGTGCCGTAGTTGATGCAATGTCCAAAATCGGATGGGGGCGCATTATCGTTATGAGCTCGGTGTCCGGCAAGGTTGGCGGCGCCAATCGGAGTGCGTATCACGCGGCCAAGCATGGTGTAATCGGATTCGCCCGCTCGCTTGCCCTCGAGGTGGCGGGAGACGGGGTTACGGTGAACACGATTTGCCCTGGATTCGTGGACACGAAAATGGTTGCGGATGCCGAAGATGATTTTGTACGTTACGCGGGAAATGGTCGGAGCGCCAAGGAAACGTTGGAAATGTTCCGGCAGAGCATTCCTATGGGACGCTTTCTCGATCCGACAGAAATTGCCGCCATGGCGCTCTATTTGGCGAGCGATGACGCGAAGGGCGTTACGGGGCAGGCTTTTACAATATCATGTGGGTCGGTCCAGGCTTGATGATGTTATGGTGATGTTGTTGCGCCGCCCGTTATGTTTATGTTGGGAGCGAGAACACGATGGTTCTGCGGCCCCGAAATAAGGCACAAGAAAAACAAGCTCTCCCCCGAAAAAGCCCCTCAAGGCCAAATCAGAGGAGAGTATATCTATCTCTAGCGTTGGGAAGATTTCTCCGGGCCATACGCCGATTTGTTCGCTTCTCTCTTGCTTTTGGCTTGATCGTCACCATGCTTTGCGGGGTCGCCGCAACTGGTGTCGGACTTTATTACTACCAAAAAGTCGCCGTCGAGCTGCCGAACGTTAATGTCCTTCGGAAAAATAAACCGAGTCTTGTTACCCGCGTGTTCGATCAAAGCGGAAGCCTTTTGCGGGAGTTTTATGTCGAGCGCCGTTTTCTAGTTACGCTCGATCAAATACCCGATGTGGTGATACAGGCCATCCTCGCGACCGAGGACGTTCGCTTTGAGGAGCACTCTGGAGTTGATTTGATCGGTATCGTACGTGCGGCGGTGAGGAATATTCTCGACTGGGGGGTGGTCCAGGGCGGCAGCACGATAACCCAGCAGTTAGCCAAATCGCTATTTTTGAATCCCAAGCGGACGATTGATCGTAAAATTCGAGAAGCTATCTTGGCCGTTCGAATCGAGCGGACATACAGTAAGCGAGAAATTCTCAATCTCTATTTGAATCAAATTTATTTTGGCGATGGCGCCTATGGCATCGAAGCCGCCGCTCGCGTTTATTTTGGTAAGAATGCGGAGGCTCTCACGCTGCCCGAGGCGGCGCTATTGGCGGGTCTTCCGCGTGCACCCTCCGCCTATAATCCCTTCAAATCCTACCGTCGTGCGCTTCGACGTCGGGCACATGTGTTGCGCCGTATGATCGAGGAAAATTTCATCACCCCGGATGAGTGGGCGAGGGCTGAAGTTACACCAATCCGCTTGGCGAAAAAATTGCCGGGTCGGGGAGATAGTGATTATGTTGTTGAGTTCGTCCGCAGAAGGGTTGAACGCCGTTTCGGTGCAGCCAAGCTGTATCGAGGGGGACTAAAAGTTCATACCTCTATTCGCCGCGAAGTGCAGCGCTCTACGGTTGCTGCCGTTCGGCAAGGAATTATCGAGGTCGATCGCCGCCGTGGCTACAGGGGGCCAGTCGGTTCGGTCGATTTGAGATGGACCCCGGAGCGGATTTGGCGTGCGGTCGACCAACTCATGGGAGAGCGTAGCAACAGGCGGGAGTTTCGAGAGGGCCGCTGGATGCCGGCGGTTGTCTATGAGTTGAAGTCTGATGTCGCTCGACTTCAACTCAAAAGAGGCGAGGCGATTCTTGATATCGAGAATGCCGAATGGGCGCGTCCGTTCGACCCCAGGCAAAATGGAAAAGGATTGGTTCTAGATAAATTCCAGGAAATTCTCCGGCGCGGGGATATCGTTTTGGTCCAGCGCCTTGAGCGCGAGAGACGGGGTGATTCTCTTAGGGGCGAGCCTGTGCCTGTGGCATTGGTGCAAGAGCCTGATGTTCAGGCGGCGGCTGTCGTGACGGAGCCTGCGACCGGCGCTATTAGGGCGATGACGGGCGGATACGACTTTGAGCGTAGCCAATTCAACCGGGCCTACCAGGCTGTGAGGCCACCAGGCTCTGCGTTCAAGCCCGTAGTTTATTCGGCGGCTATCAGCGAGGGTTGGACGCCTTCGGATATCATCATGGATACGCCAATCATTTTTCCGCGGAGCGGCCAGCAGGATTTCTGGAAGCCGACAAATTTCGAGAAGAAATTTTATGGGCCCACCACTCTGCGAGAGGCGATAGCCCGGTCACGGAATGTCATCACTGTGAAATTGGCAAACTCTGTTGGGGTCAGGAAGATCGTCAGGCGAGCTCAGGACCTCGGGATTCGCTCACCGTTGAAGAGAAACCTATCTATCGCTCTGGGTTCGAGTGGCGTTACGCTTCTCGAACTCACCTCCCTTTATGCAACGCTGGCCAACAGGGGGCGGCGCTTAGAGCCGCACGTTATCACTTATATTCAGGATTCAGACAATAAAACTGTCTGGAGTGCCGTTCCCTCAATCACGCAGGCGGTGCCTCCCGAGGAGGCGTATATCATGCTCAGCCTTCTTGAAAACGTGGTTCAGTCCGGGACTGCAGTCAAGGCGAGGGCCTTAAAGCGAGCTCTGGCCGGAAAGACGGGTACCACCAATGATTATCAGGATGCGTGGTTCGTAGGCGTCTCTCCACAATACTCGACAGGGGTATGGGTAGGCATGGATGATAAGTCCACCCTCGGCAGGAATGAAACAGGCGGCCACGCTGCGCTGCCGATTTGGATGAACATCACGGAGTCGATTCACGAGGGATTGCCCCGGAAAAGATTCAAGCGTCCAGCCAAGGTGAAAATTGTCACGATTAATCCACGAACCGGCCTGCGGGTTTCTCGGGGTACGAAAGGTTCTGTGAGACAGGCCTTCATCAAAGGTTCCGAGCCTTCGAGTTTTTCCGCTAGTTCGAGGGAAAAGACCAAAGGCCCATCTGATTATTTTAAGAGTGATACGGGCGCGGGAGAAGAGTCTGAAGGAATATTCTCTAAGCCTTCCTCCAAAATCGGAGATATCTCCAATACCATACCTTTTAGGTCAAAATCCAAATCGAGATCCAGTACAAGGCGCAAACGGAGAGGCCTCACTGCTCCAGCGTTCGATCCGTTTCGACCGGAGTCCAGTAGCCGTTAATCCGTTAGAGAGGATAATTAAGGTAGCGTGGGGTTCTGCCCAGAGACGCTGGAGGATGTTCCGTTGCTGATTTGTGGTGCGCCGTCCTTGATGGCAATGGCTCGGTGAGGAGTTACCATCTGAAGGTGTTCGATTTTTCGCCGCTTCACGGTCAGGACGAAAAGCTGTCTTTTTGTGTCACCGTCAGGGCCCATATCCGTTAGGCCCATGACTCCCTCGAAGCCGATTAGGCGGCTCAAGTAGGTCCTCATTTTATCGCGGGAATCTCCACCCTTGGCGAGCCCAGAAAAAACGATCATGGCTGCGTCGTATCCCAGTGCAGAGAAAATGTCTGGTTTTCGCCCGAAAAGCCGGATGAAGTCATTTGAGAAGCGAACGACTCTTGGCTCCTCGGAGTCCGGGAAAAATCCATCGACGAAAGTTGCGCGCTCAACGTATTTCTCTCCGTATCGGATGAGATCTCTGTTGTTCCATCCTCGTCCTCCGAGAAGGCGAATACCCTGCATGTTGTAAAAGGGTACCTGCGGAGATATGAGGACGGCCTTATCGTGATATGTGGGCACGAAAAGGGCATCGAAGGGAAGTTTTATTTTGTAGGGCTCATTTTTCTTGAGGCCAAGGGCACTCCTGCGCCGTCTCAATTGGGCGTCGGAGAGTCCACCAAGGGCGCGCATCTGAGGGCCAAAATCGTTGGCGGTGGGTGAGAAGGAAATCATTTTCACTACGCGACCGCCAAGCTTCCTGATGTCTTCAGAGAAAAATTCGGCCAGCTCCCTTCCGTCTCGGTCATCTGGATACAAAACGGCAAACCGTTCTATACCTAGGTTCTGAACCGCATAGGCAGCGATACCCTTACTTTGGAGTTGGTTGGTTAGGGAGTTGCGGAATACCATTGGGCTGCTCTTTTTCATGTCCATGCGTATCGCGAATGGTGTGATAAGCGGGGTATTTTTTTTATGCGCCACCGAGGCGGCTTCTTCCGTGGCAAGGCTGAAGAAGGGGCCGATGAGTGCGACTACTTTTTCCTTTTCAATGAGTTCTGTCGCTTTTGCAGATGCATCCCCCGCCTTTTGAGCTGTGCTGCGTGTGTCCCGGACCGCTAGTTGAATTCGAAGTCGGGAGTTTTGCTCCAGTGCATGCCGGAGGGCGAGTTGTACCCCCTGGTAGACTCTTTCCCCTGCGGCGGCTGCGGGTCCTGAAAGCGGCAAGAGAACTCCTACGCGCCCTTGCTTGACGTCGAGCTCGTCTCGAAGTTGACTTACAATTTTTCTTGTTTTTTCGATTTCTCGGTGTTTCGGGTAGTCTTTTAAAAAAAGTCTCGCGGCGGCGAGGGCGGTTTCAGGTCTGTTTTCAGCTATAGCGCGGTGAATGAACTCAAGTCTGAGAATCGGCCCCGCTGGCTCATTCTTAAAGCGTTTGGCAGAGGTCTGCACCTGGGTAGTTGTCAGGGACATTTTTGCCAAAGAAAAAATCCGTGCTCGGAGCAAGGAGGCGTTAGGAAGGGCAGGATGTAGCCCGAGTGCCTTGGCGTATGATTCGAGCGCGGCGTAGGGGTCTTTTCTTGATTCATATACCTCTCCTAGCGCTGCCAGCAAAAGCGCCCGCCGAAGCGTTGTTTTCTCTTTGCTCAGGCTGCCACGAAGCGGAAGAAATGCGTCTCGGTATCTCCCGCCAGCCTGAAGTGCGAGGCCTAGGAGGTATTCGCTTTCCTCATATAGAGAGGAGAGGGGGAAGCGTTTTTCAAGTGTTTGGAGGTATCGGGCGGCGGTGTCGAAATTCCTGTCAGCGAACTCATAGAGAGCCAAGTTGTATAAATCGCTGTCAGCTCGTGGGCCGTCTGGATTCGAGCGCAATTGCTTAGATATTACTTCGCGAGGTGTATTTGGTAGAGGTAGTGGAGAGGCCACCCATTTTCCGAGCGGCTGAAGATTGGGCAATCGAGGTGAGGGCGATGACTCTGGAATGGCAGGTGTACTCACTTCGGGCGTGCTTGTGGTTATTTGACGCGCTGGGGCAGTAGCAGAACCACACCCTATAGCTGCGAGGGCCAGTGTGCTGAGCAGTGCTGTAATCCAGAATTTATATCGGTTCATGATCACCGTAGTTGGCTCGTGTGGGTGTCCGTTAGGATGATAATCTCATATGAGGCTAAAAATGGGCACCCCCGGTTGCCACGGTTGGCAATTGTTCGTATGGGGTCGTATTTATACATCTCGAACTGTATAGGCAGTCTCGGTCAGCGAATTAAAAAAATGAGTTTTCTATGGTGTTAAAACCCGATGGAAGGTCGCCTGTATTCGTGAATTTGCATGGCCAGCCTCGCCAATTTAACCGCAAACGGTTTTCTGCTATTCGAAACCTCAGGTGGCGTCTTCTAGCCCTACTCCACTTTAAGCATTCCGAAGTGCTTATCCCAGCGTTGTTATTTTTTTTAACTGCCTTATCAACTCTCATGGCTGGTGCCATGCAGCGGGGCATTTACCCTGAAGCGATTTGGGGCGATCCGTCTCTGCTTGAGCTAGGGCTCCCGTTTTCGGCGACATTGTTGTTGATACTAGGGGCCCATGAATTGGGTCATTATTTTGCCTCCAGATTCTGGGGAGTCGACGCTTCTCTTCCCTTTTTTATTCCGGCACCGACACTTTTCGGTACTTTTGGGGCGGTAATCCGGATAAAAAGTCCGATTATGAGCCGAAAAGTACTTTTGGATGTCGCCGTCGCAGGTCCCCTGGCCGGAATGTCTGTGGCTCTGCCGGCCGTGCTTATCGGTCTTTCATTGTCCTCGGTTCTCCCCGCGGAGGGTCCGGACCACAGCTCCGGCCTTGGTCTTGGCACTTCTCTCCTTTTCAAGGCGGCGATGTGGATCGTGCTGGGGGTCCGTGATGCCGGTGAGGGGGTTAATCTTCATCCGATGGCTTTCGCTGGGTGGTGCGGATTTTTCGTCACTTCTCTCAACTTGATACCTGCCGGCCAACTTGATGGTGGACATATCGTGTTTTCCCTTTTAAGCCGGTGGCATCGCACCGTTTCCACCACGGTGGGAGGGTTATTGCTGGTGATGTCGTACTGGTGGCCGGGCTGGCTGCTATGGGCCATGGTCGCGCTTTTCCTTGGTCGTAGACGATATCCGCTCTGGGACCAAGGAGAATCTCTTGGAAAGGGGCGGATTTTTATTGGTTATTCGTGTATGATATTGATGTTGCTTACTTTTACATGGGTTCCATTATATATTCGTTGGTAGAATTTCCCGCCCAGGTCGAGACAAGTGTTCGGTAAAAAAAGCTTTCCACTAGCCATCGATATTGGCAGTCATGCCGTCAAACTGGTTCAACTAGTTCAAGGCAAAAACGGGACTTCTCTTGGCCGACTGGGCATGGCCTCGCTTGCCTATGGCGCTGTATCGGACGGGGCGGTTCTCGAGCATGAAGAAGTCATGCGGGCTGTTGAGGAGTTGGTGTCGGCGGAGAAAATTAAAGAGAAAAAAGTGGCTGTCGGAATATCGGGAAAGGCGGCCATCATCAAAACGATTCTTGTTCCTCCTGCAGAAGGTATTGCCGCCGAGGAGGCGGTG
>JABJAL010000028.1 GCA_018669005.1 Nitrospinaceae bacterium | reverse complement strand
GTGGGGCATTCTCGTTCGCCAAGTTGTTCTCTGGCACGCCACATGGCTCGTCAATTCGGCGACTCACCTGTGGGGCTATCGTAATTACCAGACCGACGAGGAGAGTACGAACAACTGGTGGGTTGCGCTGGTTTCTTTTGGCGAGGGCTGGCACAACAACCACCACGCCGACCAACGCTCGGCGGCCCACGGGCAGCGCTGGTTTGAAATTGACTTAACCTATGGTCTCGTTCGTCTGATGGGCATGCTCGGTCTCGCCTGGAGCATCAACGAGCCGAGCAAAAGGATAGTCGCCAGGCGCGTCGACATTATGGTGGACGAGGATGCGCTCCAAGCCGCGGATGAGCGCCATGTCGCCCCGGTGGTAGGAGTTCTCCACACGCAGACAGATCCGACGATTCCCATCGATGTGCCCCAGATGCCCTCAGCGGCGGAAGCCTATGAGGCAGCACTCAAGGCGGCTGGCGAGGCTAAGGAGGCTGCCGCCCTTGCACTCAAACACGTTGCCGAGGCGCTTAAACACAAACCTCAGGGCGCATTTGATGCCGCCGACCAGAAGGTAAAAGAACTCCTTGAGCGGGCGAAAGACATGGGATATGCCTCCGTTGAGCAGGCGAAACTCAGGGCCCTCCAGGCTTCCGAATTTTCCGCTCAAGCAAGCGAATTCGCTGCCCAGCACAAAGAGCGCGCCACCGAGTCAGCCCGCCATTTTGCCGAAAAAAGCCGGGCGCTGGCACAAGAGGCCTATGAGGCCGCATCGCGCGCGGCGGATGAAGTGAGCGAGGCGTTCCAGGGGATTGGGAGGCCAGTCATCAGTTCTATAATTTAAACTACAACTCATCCGATACAAGAAAGGCCGGGGGCGAATTGCCTCCGGCCTTTCTTGTCAGCTTAAAGGTTTTGAGATGCCAGCAAGGTTGTTCTAGAACTTGGTCGGCTGTGGTCTGAGAATGGGAAGCAGATCGTTCGAATAGATGTCAATCGAAGTCGACGTGTTTCTAAAGTTTCTAATTCGCGTTAAAAATATTCGCATCCTCTCAACTCGATTTCTGTCGAATTTCCCCAATGTCGTGTCACCGCTCCCGGGGCGATACATCAATTTGTGTGCTGCTCGCCATTCGGCTCTTGATCTGCTTGGGTCGGCGGCAGGGTTTAGTTTGATAAATGTTTTCAGAGCTGCTTCGGGGCGCTCTAATGCCGCTGCCATACCTTTTGCGGTGGCATGGACGAATGCCTTCGCTAGTTTTGGGTTTTTATTAATAAAAGATTTTGGCGTAGCGAGAACTAGTGAATAAGGATTCACGCCAGCGCCGTAAAAGGGAAGGGGGGTGATATCTTTACCCTTCCTCCGAGCCGCAGCCCTGTATTGATAGTCGTTCATGAGCGATGAGGCAACGGCATCGACTTTTCCCGTTATCAAGGCGGGTAATAAATCACGTGGTGATAGGTTCACCCATGATATTTTTTTTAAATTCACTTTTCCGGCTGTTTTGAGAGCTGGAAACATGATGCGGGGAAAAGAGGAGCGTGGTGCGGCGATGCGCATTCCGTTTAGGTCCGAAAGGCTGGATATATCGGGTCGCTTGAGGGTGAAGATCGCGTTTGGGCTGTGGCCGAAATATGCCATAACGCCCACGGCCTTAACATCGTCGGCCCGGCTAGCAAATAATTCAGTCGCCTCGGCGATGGCGAATTGAGCTTTTCCCGAACCAAGGGAGTCCATGGCGTCCCGGCTGCCCCGTGTACTCTCAATAACGGCATCGATTCCGCTTTTTTTGTAGAACCCGGCGGCCTGCGCATAGAAAATAGGCACATGTGCGCCACCGGGAAGCCAGTTGAGCATAATTGTCACTTTGGCGGCTGAGGCCGATTGTGGGTGGAAAAAAAGGGCGTACGCCAAAAAAAACAGGACAGCAAACATCCTTTGAAAATAGGAAAATGTATGTAAACGGGCCATATTCGCTCCTGCCTGGGGTAGATGGGCCTCAATTTGGCGGTGAATGTATGTTGAATTAGAATAAGGGCTATACGGCGACGGCTCAAGGTCTTATATGCAACTCGGGAGATGTGGCTGTTTTAACCCCGCTCCGCCTTGACACCCTCGCTCGTGGTCCATAGATTAAACCGTCTTTTTTCAGGGACTAACCTGCGTAGTGTCACTTCGCTCGCTGGGTGGGGTGTGCGTATGCGATTTCTTTTTACAAGGTAGCTGAAGGGGCAAAGTCATGAGCAATGCTGAAGACCTATTGAAAGACCTAAAGATCTATTATGACACCGACGCCGATCTGAACTTGCTTCAGAATCGCACGATTGCCGTCATTGGTTACGGGAGCCAGGGGCGTGCGCATGCCCTGAACTGTCAGGACAGTGGCGCCAAGGTTGTGGTCGGCCTCCGCAAGTCGTCTCCTCGTTGGAAGCAGGCCGAGGACGATGGCCTTGAGGTTATGGAGACGGCCGAGGCTGCCAAAGCGGGTGACATGGTTGTCATGCTTACCCAGGACCATCTTCAGTCCGTTATCTGGAAGGAAGACATCGAGCCCAACATGAAGGATGGCGATGCGTTTGTTGTCGCTCACGGCTTCAACTTGAACTACGGACAAATTATTCCGCAGGATAACATCGATGTCGTCATGATCGCGCCAAAGAGCCCAGGCCACACCATGCGCTTTCAGTATGAGGACGGTCGCGGCGTTCCTGGGCTTCTCGCTGTATTTCAGGACCATACCGGCAAAGCTCGGGACTATGCGCTGGCCTACGGCAAGGCCGTTGGTTGTGCCAGAGCCGGAATTATCGAGACGACGATTGAAGAAGAGACAGAGACCGACCTGTTTGGTGAGCAGGCGGTTCTGTGCGGCGGTATTTCAGAACTCATCCGTGCAGCCTTCGAGACGCTCGTCGATGCGGGTTATCAGCCAGCGCTGGCCTATTTCGAATGTCTCCACGAGGTGAAGCTAATCACCGACCTGATCTATCAAGGCGGCATCACCATGATGCGCTACTCGGTCTCCGATACCGCCGAATATGGCGACATTTCGCGAGGCAAGCGGGTGATAGATGAGGGTACCCGTGAGCGCATGAGAGGGATCCTTCGAGACATTCAGTCTGGCGACTTTGCCGGCGAGTGGATCAACGAGAACATGGTGGGACGTCCCACATTCAATACCACGGTGCGCAAGGAGAAGGAGCATCCAATCGAAATTGTTGGCGCACGCCTACGCTCGATGATGCCCTGGATTCAGGAGCGAGAGGTAAAGTAGACATTTTATTGTAGATGAAATAAAAACCCCGGCTGGCTGGTTACTTGCTTTGCCGGGGTTTTTTTTGTCTTGAAGTGACTTATTTAGGATTAAAAGCAACAAATATGAAAAAAACCTCCTAAATATTGGAATGCTTGTTGAAAGATAAGGTATTGAGACTTATCCTTTATGGGTAGACGATTTGCCGCTTTATTAAACTTGGTTCTGTATCGGGAGGATGAATGAACGTTAAACGGGTAAAATTTCTTATTGCTGGTGCTGTCCTATTCAGCGCATTCATCTTTTTGTTTTTAACGAGTTTTAAGAGTGAAAACCTTTCCTATTTCCTCACCGTCGATGAAATTTCGGCTAAAGGCAAGGATCTTGCCGGGCAGGGTATTAGGGTAGAGGGAAAGATTGTTCCTGCCTCTTTGTCGCGTGACTCAGAGGCCATGCACCTTTCCTTTAACCTTCAAGGTGAAAAATCCACTCTTCCTGTGAGTTTTACGGGTGTTCCTCCCGATTTGCTTGAAAACGGATTTCCCGTCATCGCAGAGGGGAAGCTCAACGAGCGGGGGGTGCTCATGGCGAAAAATTTAATGGTCGCATGCCCATCGAAATTCGAGGAAATGAAAAACTCGGGTGAAAAGATGCCAACCACGAACGAACACAAGACTCTCATTAATAATGCAGCGGCCCAGGATGCCCAGGTGAAAAACTGATTCTGCCCTCCGCTCACCGATTTTTCGGTGTGAATATTGTTCCTTGAATCACAAATATTTTTAGGAGACTTCAATTGTTTCTGATTGATCTGGGAAACTACGGCCTGTGGGCTGCCTATGCTCTGGCTTTGTTTAGCGCTATCGCCTCAATTTGGGGCGGGTTGTATAATAAGCCCGAATTTGTCACGGCGGGCCGAAACGCGGCAATATCGGTTTTTGGATTGGTCTCGGCGGCGAGCGTGGCCCTGATTATTTTGCTCATGACGCGCGACTATCGCGTGGAGTATGTTGCCAGCATCGTAGACAACGAATTAAACGCATTCTACCGCTTCAGTAGTTTCTGGGGTGGTCAGGAAGGAAGTTTGCTTCTCTGGCTCCTGCTTTTATGTGTTTATTCCTTTATCGTTATCCGGCAAAATCGCCATCGCAACGTTGAGTTGATGCCCTATGTAACGGCAACGCTGATGATAACGGCAGCGTTCTTTCTCACCATATTGAACTTCATAACCCCGCCGTTTGACACCCTTCCCATACCTCCTCTGAACGGACGGGGGCTCAACCCCTTGCTTCAAGATTGGGGAATGGTGATTCATCCACCTAATTTGTTCTTAGGCTATGTCGGATTCGCTGTGCCTTTTGCTTTCTGCGTGGGCGCGCTGGTGAGCGGAAAGCTCGATACGGCCTGGATATCGACCACCCGTAGATGGACGCTCACGGCGTGGTTCTTTAACGGAATGGGAATACTGCTTGGCGGCGCCTGGGCGTATCGCGAGCTTGGCTGGGGTGGTTACTGGGCATGGGACCCGGTTGAGAACGCCAGCCTGATGCCTTGGCTGACGGGAACGGCGTTTCTGCATTCTGTGATGATTCAGGAAAAACGCGGGATGCTCAAGGTGTGGAACGTCTCGCTGATAATCATCACCTATATTCTCACCATGTTTGGCACGTTTCTCACTCGGAGCGGCATCGTCTCGAGTGTTCACGCCTTTGCCAACAGTAGTTTCGGCTGGACATTTTTGGCTTATATCGTCGTTGCTTTGATAGTTAGTTTTGGATTACTGATTTGGCGTCTGCCAAAACTTCGCAGCGAGCATGAATTGGAGAGCTTTTTCTCTCGTGAGGCAAGTTTTCTCCTCAATAATGTTGTCCTTGTCGGCCTTACATTCGCCGTTTTCTGGGGAACGTTGTTTCCCGTGATTTCAGAGGCAGTAAAAGGCATCAAGGTGACGGTCGGGCCTCCTTTCTTTAATCAGGTGAACGTTCCCATCGGTCTATTGTTGATACTTTTGGCGGGTATCTCGCCGCTGCTTGCCTGGCGGCGCCCATCGGCGAAAATGCTACGCAAGAATTTCACCTATCCCGTCATGGTTACATTGGTTTCGTTCGCAGTGCTCATCACCCTCGGAATCAGACACGTTTACGCGACATTGGCGTTTGGGCTCTGCATATTCATGATCTCAACAATCGTTTTGGAGTACTACCGGGGGATTTCTGCCCGCCAGCGGCATCAGGGCGACGGATTTTTTTCGGGTGCCTGGGAATTGACGATGCGAAACAAGCGCCGTTTCGGAGGCTATATCATACACTTCGCGATGGCGATCATCTTCATCGGTATCGCCGCCTCCTCGGCTTATCAACAGGTTGGTGAAGTGCGTCTCTCGCCTGGCGAGAGTTTTCCCATGGAAGGGGTGCGGCTTAGGTACGACGGGATCCGGCAAACGAGAAACAATCAGTATCAATCCGCTTTTGCCCGACTCTCGGTATACAAGTCAGGGCGCAAGCTAGGCGAGATCGAGGCCGAAAAACGCCTCTATTTCACGCCACCCCAACCGACGACTGAGGCGGGTATTCGTTACGGTCTTACCGAGGATATTTATGCCGTTTTTGCTGACGTGGACGACGACGGCTCGGCTACCTTTAAATTTTTGATCAATCCGCTCATCAACTGGATCTGGATCGGAGGATTTTTCTTCATGCTGGGAGTAATCGTCTCTGTTCTGCCCGAGCGCTGGGGGCGACGGAAGCGGCGGGTGTCTCCCTCGGCCGCGAGGGCTTAGAGGTATGGAATATGTGAGCCTTGGTGCGGTCACGATTATCGTTGTCACCGCCTTTGCCTTCTCGCTTTGGCCAATGTTCCAAGAGGCGAGCGCTTATGATGCATCGGGGGTAGGTGATGGCGACGGAGCTGGAGAAGATGTTGCCCGCCTTCTTATCGAGCGTGAAAATGCCTACCGAAACATCAGGGAAGTCGAAATGGACCGGGAGATGGATAAACTTGCGGACGAAGATTATGAGGAGATGATCGACCAGGCCAGGGCGGGGGCGCTTGATGTACTAAGACGCCTTGAGGCAAGAGGGGTGTCTGAGGGGATGGTGCCTGCCCATCTCAGTGAGGGTGGTGCGGTGGATGTTGCCTATCTGCCCGAGGTGACTTCTGCAGTAGCAAAATCAGGAGCCGGGGAGCTTTCTCTCAATGAGCGCCTTGAAGCTGAGATTCACCAGTACCGCAAAGTCCGTTCAGAAGGCGAACAAGGAGTTGCCGATAAGTCTGGTGCGGAGGCTGAAATATCGGCAGCCATGAATTTTTGCCCCTCGTGCGGCGCTCCTATCAAGGGAGAGCATAATTTTTGTTCAAGCTGTGGGAATAACCTAAAGTGAAATATCGAAATAGTATATATGTGTTTGTTATTGTTGTATTTATGTCGTTATTTACATTTTTTGACGGCACTGTCGATGCGGCCTCCGATGGGGGAGTAAAAACGCCTTCCGCCACACAGTCGCCTGCTGTGGCATCAAAACCCGAGACGACGACTGACACCTCAGCACTCTCGCTAGAGCGAAATGTCTTGTTTATAAGGCTTCTAAAAGGGTTCTACGAGGTCCGCGAAATACTCATGTTCGTGAATAAGGGCAAGAAAACGATTGTCTCGAAGGATGGCGCTCCCACGCTTCGCTTTATATTGCCTAGCACCAGCAACATACGAAATCCGCAGGCTACCCTTACTGCTCCGATACAAGGACTCGACCCGAAAAACATCCGACAGAGCGGCTCTGAAATCGTCTCCACCGATTCAATAGCTCCCGGCTCAAAACTAGTGGGCCTATTTTATCGTATGGCGGATGAGTTTGGCGGATTTGTTGCGCAACACCCGATTATCTACGGGTCTCCCAGTTTTGCAATTCTGGCGGAAAAGGGGCGGGTCCAGCTTCAGGCAGATGGCCTCAAGCCGGGCGAGCCAGTGAAATTCCAGGACGGCGAATACGATTCGTATGTCACCGCCACACGAGCAGGCAGTGTGGTCCGCTTTTCCCTCAAGGCACCGGATTCAGCCGGTGGGCTGGTGTATTTTTATGTGGCGCTCGGCACTATATTCGTTCTGGGTGCAGGGGCGGCGGTATTGATACGGACAAGGCGAAGGAGCGGGCTTTCCCAGCAGGTTGAGCGCGAGGAACTTATCCGTGCCATCGCGGAACTCGACGACAGGCTGGCGATGAACTCGATATCGGCCAGAGAGCATGAAAATCAACGGATACCTCGCTTTAATCGGCTAAGAGAACTTTCGAAATAAATGGCCACTAATCTCAGGGCGGCTGGCGTCTCGCGGCGCTATGGCTGGCGATGGGCGCTTCGAGGAGTCGATATTTCCCTTGAAAGGGGAAAACGCATCGCTCTTCTTGGGGCAAACGGTTCTGGTAAGACAACGCTTCTCCGAGTTCTTGCCGGCCTTCTTCGTCCGAGCGAGGGGGAAGTGGTGCTGGATGGAAACTCCGTATTCACTGAAGATCGCGCTCTAATTGGCCTGCACAGCCACGACTCTCTTCTCTATCCTTCGCTCACGTTGCGCGAGAATCTGGCTTTTTTTGCCAAATTATATGCGATCGAGCGGCCCAAGGTGGGCGAGCGGGTTTTACGTTTCACTGAAAGCCTGGGTATCGCCGAGCGGCTCGATGATCAGGTGCAGTTTCTTAGTCAGGGTTTGCGGCAGCGGGCAGCCTTGGCGAGAACCATGCTCCATGAGCCGACGTTTTTTCTGCTGGATGAACCTTTTGCCGGCCTGGACCCGGTTGCCGCAGCCGGAGTCGAGGCGATTATCCGCGATATTTCGGCAGGCATGGGATTTGAGGATTCCGCCCCGCGCAACCTCCTTCTTACCGAACACGATATTCCAAGGGCGCTAAGTCTAGCGGATGAAATCGTGGTCCTCTCAAGCGGGAGGGTATCGTTGCATTCGACGGCTCGCGATACGTCGGTGGAGCAAATATCCAGTGCACTGGCGGAGGTGGGCAAGTGAATTACTTCTTCGCTATTGTTTGGGCCGTGCTCGAAAAGGATATTCGGGTGGAAATCCGGACCCGGGAGAGTTTGCTCGTTATGCTCGTGTTCGCGCTTCTGGTGCTGACGATATTTAGCTTTGCTTTTGGCCCTGGGCAAGGCGGTAAAGAGGCGGCGCCGACCCAGGCGGGTATCCTATGGGTGGCGTTTCTGTTCTCATCAGTCATTGGTTTTTCGCGATCCATGGGTATCGAGCGTGAGGGTAATGGTTTTTCGGCGATGCGGCTGAGCCCAGCAGATCCATCGGCCCTGTTTTTCGGCAAAATGCTTGCGATTTTTTTTCTTGTCGCCATCATGGAGATTGTCGGTTTTGCCGCGCTAGCCGTATTCTATCGAGCCCAGGTGTGGGAAAATATAGGGATGCTTTCCCTCGTGGCTTTCATAGCTACGGCTGGCATCTCTGCAGTGGGAACTTTGTTTGCTGCCATGACGGCGCGCACGCGCGCGCGGGACGCTTTGTTGCCCGTTCTTTTGTTTCCGCTTCTCGTGCCGGTTTTGATTGCTGCGGTGAAGGCGACGGCAGCGATTCTAGGAGGCGCTGGATGGGATGAGGCAGGAGACTGGGTGAAATTGCTCATGGCTTTTGACTTAATTTTTATCGCCGTCTCGGCGGTCACGTTCGAATTTATGCTGGAGGAGTGAGGGGGCGTCTAGCGTTTTTCACTTATTGCTAATCAGGCCGGATGGCCGAATGTAATACAGTAGAAGAATTCCTCTTTCTTGCTCAATGTTTTGGGGGATATGTTTTGGGTCTCTATGAATTGCTTTTTGTTGTGGCCTTTTTCGCTCTCGCCTGGGTAATTTGGGCTCGGGATGAGGGTGTGGACCGATGGATAGCCCTGGCCGGAATGGCGTTGTTGGTATTTGCGGTGTATGCGGATTTCTTCATCGCCCCGACGGCACGGCAGGGCGAGGCGCAGCGGATTTTCTATGTTCATGTGCCCTCGGCCTGGATCGCATTTTTCGCTTTTTTCTTGGTGTTCGTTTTTTCGATCAGATATTTAATCTGGCGCAAACTTGCCGATGACGGGCGTGCGTATGCCTGTGCGGAGGTGGGTGTGCTGTTTTGTACGCTTGTTCTTATCACTGGTCCAATTTGGGCTCGTCCCGTTTGGGGTGTGTGGTGGACATGGGACGCACGGCTGACGACATCCCTGATTTTGTGGCTGATATATGTTGGCTATCTCATGCTCCGCTCTTATTTGACGGATCGGGAGCAACGAGCGCGATTCGCTGCCGTGCTTGGGATTGTTGGTTTTCTGGATGTGCCGATTGTTCATATGTCGGTGAAGTGGTGGCGGACGCTCCATCCGGGCCCCGTGGTGATGCGCTCGGGTGGAATGAGCGAGCTTCCCACTTCCATGCATGTTGCGCTCTGGGCTTCTTTGGTGGCGTTTACCCTTGTGTTCATTTACTTTGTAAGACGCCGCGTTGCAGTGGGGCATCTTATTGATCAAGCCGAGAGCATTCGCGAATCGAGGGAGAGATAATATGGGCTATGTCGTTGCCGCCTACGTTGTTGTCTTGGGATCGATGTTACTTTACTGGTGGAGCCTGTATTCGAGAGCGGATCGCTTGAAAGCCGAAGTGTTGCGAAATGCCGAGAGCCCCGATGACGCCACAGAAATTCGAGAAGAGTAGAGCGATGAATATTTCCCATCCGTTATCAAAGTCATTTTATGGACAATTCTTTTCGGCGTGCGCCATTGCCGTGGTTCTTGCATTTGTTCCAGTGGCTTCGAGTGCCGAGCCTGCGACGGATTCAGAAGGCGTATATCTGGAACTTATCAACACGCTCATGAGCCCAGTTTGTCCGGGTAAAATTTTGATGGCTTGTCCCAGTGCGGAGGGAGCTCAGCTTCGTGAACTTGTGCGCCGCAAGGCTTTGGCGGGTGAATCGAAGGCGCAGATAACGCGCTACTTCGTCGAGGTCTACGGGGCGGGAAATGTCCTTTCTGCACCCCCGGCCGAAGGATTTTTTCTCACTGCATGGGGATTGCCTTTCGCGGCTATTCTCGCAGGGCTGGGCGTTGTCTTTGTGTTGATGCGAGCCTGGACGGGCAATTCGGCCACGAAGGAGGTTAAAGCCTCGTTCTCGGGGAAGGCCGCTTCTCTAGACGCCTCGGGCGATGCCCTTTCGGCCCGCCTCAAGCGGGAACTGGATGAATTCGAGAGCTAGTTTCTAGTTTTTGAATACTTTGCCGTGAAATTAGGGGATCTGGAAATGGTATTTGATCCAAAAGTGGTCCTGGCGCTGGGTGTGGAGGGTTTGTCGCCCGTCAAAAAGCGATCGCTTGCCAGAAAATGGATCGTATTGGTGGCTTTCTTCATGGTTTTGTTTTCGGGAACGGCTCTGCTGATTAGTAAAAATCAGGATTTGCTCATATTATTCGGAATACAAGAGCCAAAGAAAACTACTTCGGGGGATATGGAAGTTTTTAGAAACATGAGTTTTCTGCCAAATGTTCACCGGGTGGAGGCGACTAATTTTCAGCTAAAGACCCTGGATGGCCAAAATAGAACGCTCATCCAGGATCGGGGTAAGGTGGTTTTGGTGAATTTTTGGGCTACCTGGTGTCCTCCCTGTATTCGCGAAATGCCTTCTATGCAGCTTCTCTACGAGAAGTATAAAAATCAGGGTTTCGAGATAGTTGCTGTATCCGTTGATCAGGGTAGCTCTGATACGGTTCGGAAATTTGCAGAAAAACTCAATCTTAATTTCCCAATAGTTCTTGACCCCGAAAATACCGTCAAAACTGCATACCGGGTTCGAGCGTTGCCGACGAATTATCTCATTGATCGCACGGGCCACGTCGTGGCATGGGGGATGGGTGCCCGGACGTGGGATGGGGAAAAGGCTTTCGCACTCATCGAACATCTGCTCAAGGAAAAAGGCTAGGCGCTGACGGAGAAGGTTTTATGAGCACTGAGCAATCGACAGACACAAAAGTATCCGCGCACATGGCTGGCGCGCGAAACAGGGCGATAGCTATTATCCTGACGCCGATTGTCATCACGCTTGTATGGGCGCTGTGGGTGGGCCTGACGAGCGCCCCGGTGAAGAATAGCTCGAACCCTATTCCTGTTGTCGGAGAGTCAATACCTGGTTTTACTTTTCCGCTTCTCTCGGGCGGGACAGCCAGCCTGTCCGACTATCGGGGGAAAGTAGTGCTCGTTAACGTATGGGCTACCTGGTGCCCGCCATGCATTGACGAAATGCCCGACCTGGAAAATCTATACAAGCAAATGAAATCGCAAGGACTCGCCTTCGAAATACTCGGGGTGAGCATCGATGCGCTAGGGGCCGACCCTGTCAATAAATGGGTAGAGCGATTCGGCATAACATTCCCCATTCTCCTTGATCCGAGGGCAAGCATCAAAAAGCTTTATCGCACAACCGGTGTGCCCGAGACTTTTGTTATCGATCCGGCAGGGCGCCTAGTCAGAAAATTCATCGGCCCTCGAAAATGGGACGGCGCCGAAATGGTGAATTTCCTCAAGAGTATTCTCAATGCTTCCAATTCGAAGTCGTCCAAGTAGCGTTTTCGCCGCTATAGTTCAAATCCGAGATTTAGTTCTTCATTTAGCGAATAAATTTGCTCGAGTACGGCCGGTGTAATCGGTATGCCAATCCGGCGATTTTCCTCCTCCGCGATGATCTCGGGCTCGCCGTGGATGAAGATGCGCTCCTGGCCGGGCTCTTTTGCCGAATTTCGAATAATATCAAAGGTGTCTGCCATTTGCCTGAAGACACTGGTAGTGTCCCTGAAACCTTCAACTTTAATGGCTCCGAAAAAATGGCCCGTATTGGGTTTGGCTGCCCCGTCGGCACCAGCGATGCGCTCTTTGAGGTCCCCGCCCGAGAGAATGCTGCAAAGAAGCTCGACCATGAGTGAGAGTCCGTAGCCCTTATGGCCGCCTCCCCCCATGCCCTCGCCGCCGAGGGGAAGAACGGGGACATCGTGGGTGAGAATGCTGCGATCGTTAAGCTTGGGCGAGCCGTAGCTGCTGGGTACCCAGCCTTGGGGAACTTCGCGTCCTTCACGGAGGGCGGTTTCTATTTTGCCGACCGCAACCATCGTAGTGGCCATATCGAGATGGAAGTCGTGCCCTCCGGGTCCACCGGGAATGCCAATGCTGAAGGGGTTGGTTCCGAGGAGTGGATCGGTGCCGTAGGTCGCCGTGCCGCGGCGACCGCCGTTCGTCATGCTGATACCAATGTAGCCCTCTTTCATGGCCTTCATTGACCAGTAACCACAGTATCCAAAATGGCTGCTGTTTTTAACGGAGACGAAGCCACAGCCGTGTTTATCGGCCCGCGCCATGGCCTCTTCCATTGCGCGGTTTGAGGCGATGATTCCCAACCCACCGTCTGCATCGAGGACGCCTGTCGTGTCACTGCCTGGGGTGAACACCATATTCGGATTCTTATTAATGACATCATTCATAAGCCGCATCATGAAAAACTGAATTCGACCTGCGCCGTGGCTCCTTATGCCGCGCAGGTCGGCGCTGTTGAGCACATCGGCGACCAACGTGGCGTCCTCGTCTGGTATTTCCATGGCGCGGAACACAGCGGAGGTGAACTGATGGATAACCTCGTGGGGAAATCTGACGGTGCCCTCGGGCAGGGGAGTTGACTCGACCATGAAAATCTCCTTGGTGGTGGATTATGTGGATTGAAGGATTCACCATAATAACCCCTCTCATGCCTCTTGCGGAAGCCCCTCGGGCCCCTTGCCGGGGAGAGTTTGCCTCTGCCAGAATAGAGGCCTGCTGATATCTTTTTAATTTTTCATCTGGGAAACGAAATCATGGTCAAGATTGCGGTTGTGCGGGGAGATGGAATTGCGAACGAAGTGATGCCCGAGGCGGAGGAAACGCTTCTTGCTGCAGCAGAGGCCGCATCGTTCGCGGTGGAGTTGACGCATTTCGATTGGGGTAGCGAGCGCTATCTCCGTGAGGGAAGGGGTGCGCCCGAGGATGGCGTACAAGTGATACGGGATAATTTCGACGCCCTCTTTCAAGGCGCCATCGGCGATCCTCGCATATCCGGCTCCATCGTTCAGGAGCAGGTCATCATGGACACCCGCAATGGTTTGGATGCCTATGCGAATGTTCGCCCCTGCCGCCTCTACCACGAGGATTTGACGCCTCTTAAAAATCATAAGAAAGGGGAAATCGACCATGTAATATTCCGAGAAAACACCGAGGGCCTCTATGCAAACGTGGGTGGTATCTTTAAGCGCGGCACTCCCGACGAGGTGGCTCTCCAGGAGGAGGTCCACACCTACAAAGGCGTTGAGCGAGTAATACGCGCCGCCTTCACCTTCGCCAAGCGCCATGGAAGGCGAAAGGTCACTGTGGCCGATAAGGCGGGCGGTCTCAGATTTGCTGGCCCCGTTTGGAGAAGGGCCTGGGATGAGGTGAAAGCTGATTTTCCTGGTATCGAGACAAACGCTATGCATGTTGATGCCGTGGCGATGGAGTTGATTCGCCATCCGGGCGATTTCGATATCGTGGTGACGGAAAATATGTTTGGTGATATTTTGAGCGACATTACCTCGGCCCTTGTCGGTGGGGTAGGTCTTGCCCCTTCGGCAAATCTGAACATGGAGGGCGTCTCGATGTTCGAGCCGGTTCACGGAACGGCCCCGGACATTTATGGGCAGGGAATCGCAAACCCTGTGGCTGCCACCCTGACCGCAGCTCTGCTGCTGGATCATCTGGGGTGTGCCCAAGGCGCTGCTGCCATCCGCCAGGCTGTCGAGGGGGCCCTTGAGGCAGGTGAGCGGACCGGCGACATCGGCGGCTCACTCAGCACCCACCAATGCGGCGAGGCGATACGAAAACGCCTTGTCTGAGTGGATAGTTAAAGTGGTCTTGTATGTTCTGAAGTCTTGAAAGGAGTCTTTAAGTGCCTGATAAAAAAGTGTTTGTGTTGGACGATGTGCCTTTTAATCCTGTCGATTGGGGCAGAAGCAAGGTTCTCGTCAGCCCCTCGGCCAACGGCGCCGAGCATGTCCGCGTGGGCCTCACCGAATATCATCCCGACACCCCGCACGAGCCGCATAGCCATCCCGGCCAGGAGGAAGTCATTTGGGTTCTCTCCGGGAATGGCTACACCGAGACCCACGGGGAGCGCCAGGATCTCTATCCCGGCGCGGTCGCCTATATACCGGGTGGACTGGAGCACAAGACCTGTGCCG
>JABJAL010000027.1 GCA_018669005.1 Nitrospinaceae bacterium | reverse complement strand
GAGATCACCCGGGAGATTGTCTTTAGCCGAATTCTCGACAACAACGTCCACCCCGCGGCCACCCGTCATCTCCTTCACCCGTTCGGCAACATCCTCATCACGATAATTGATCACCACCTCGGCACCCGCCGCACGGCAGAAATCTCCCTTTTCAGTTGAACTCACCGTCGCAAACACGTGGCACCCCATCTGGCGAGCCAGCTGTATTGCGAGATGCCCGACGCCACCCGCCCCGCCCTGAACAAGAACGGATTCACCTGGCTGAGCCTTGGTCTTGATGACAAGCGCGTTCCAGGCCGTGAGCATCGGAATCGGAAGACAAGCTCCTTCCCCATAACTCATTCTGTCAGGTAGGTGGCCTGTCGAGCCAGCAGCGAGGACCCCTTTTTCGGCATAACCGCCAGTGGTGGAGCGACCCCACACTCTGTCGCCCGGCTGGAATTTCTCAACACCCTCACCCACGGCCTCAACCTCACCCGCCACATCGGTTCCACAGATTATCGGCAACTTCATCTGCCGGGCTCGTGGGTTATCTCCTGAGCGGATGGATATCTCAAGAGGATTCACGCCCGCCGCATGCACACAAACCAATATCTGCCCCGCTCCTGCTACAGGATCGGGAAGATCTTCCACCACAAGTGGGTGTTCCATGCCCAATTGATGAACACTGACAGCTTTCATGGTGTGAGCACCACCTTTCCAAGAAACTTTCCGCTCAGGACAAGTTCATGCGCCTTGTTCGCCGATTCCATCGGGAACGATTGGTCGATATTTACCTTGAGCCCGCCCTCCCGCAAAATCGGCATAAAGCGGCGAATTAACTCTGGCATCTTCGGGAATAGGTTGATAACGGCTAGCCCCAGGATACGGACATCCTTAGTCATAACCGAGGGAACTCGAAATTCGGCCATCGGGCCCTTTCCCGTACCCGTTCCAATGACAATAATTCGTCCATCAATACATATTGCGTCCAGGTCCTTATCAAAATTATCGCAAGCGGCGAGTTCGACGACGATATCTACTCCACGACCACTAGTGAAAGCCATGCAGCGCTCAGCAACATCTTCATCCCGGTAATTGATTGTCTCATCGGCGCCAAGACTCGTGCAAAAGTCGGCCTTCTCTTGCGAGCTAACAGTGGTGATTACTCGGCAACCCATCCGCTTGGCAAGCTGAATCGCGGCACTGCCAACTCCACCAGCGCCTCCTTGAACTAAAACTGCCTCGCCAGCGCTTGCCTCGGCCTTGATAACCAAAGCGTTCCACGCCGTATAGAATGGAACGGTGATGCCAGCACCCTCCTCGAAACTGTAGGCATCGGGTAGTTCAGCTGTTGTATTGGCAGGAAGGCGGACAAGCTCCGCATATGCACCACCCACGGCACGTCCATAAACCCGCTGTCCAACAGTGAAACCTTCAACACCCACACCGAGAGCCACAACCTCCCCCGAGGCTTCCGCACCAGGAATATAAGGCGGCGTAACCATCTTTGCATAAGGATGCTTGGCGGCTCGGATGGCAACATCCACAGGATTGATCCCCATGGCACCCGTTTTGATCAAAAGCTCGCCTGGCTCTGGCGCAAAATCATCTACCACTTCTTCTTGCATTGGAACGGAAAGATCGAATTTGTGAACGCGAACAGCTTTCATGGCCTTCCCTTCTGTTATAAGAGGTTATGAATTAACTAAACCCTAACCCAAGTAACAGAAAATATTCACTTGAATTTTCGGGGAGATGGAAATCTATCTTCGTTATCTTCTTCGTTATCGATAAGTTTCACAAGGTCCGCTGCCGCATGTCGTACCCGCCGCATAAGAGGAGAACCTATGTCCGGTTTAGCTTCAACCGCAAGAGCGCCTCGCCTCGCCGCCTCCTTATTTCCAAGCCGCCAGTCACACCTGACAACTCGCCATTCTGCGTAATTACGAAACAGAACCTCAAGTCGACTCCGGGCATTTTTATAGCGCATATTTATTTCCTGAAATTGTGGCTTCGCTCGCATAAAATTTTTTTGAAGAAAATAGCTCTCGGCATGAGCAAAACGATAGTGGGGCTGATTGGGGTTCTCCTTGATAAGCCCTGCGGCCAAGCGTCGTCCCTCGTCATATTTCCTTTCCGTATATTGAGTGTAAACTAGTTCAATCCGAGCTAGGTCCCTGAGCCACCTCCCGCTTCGGGCGGCTCTTTTCAAATATCGTAACCCCTTCTCCCCTGTATCGCCTATCAGAGGAGTCAAGCGTCTCAACCACTTTGCTCTTGCCCTCCAAAAATAATAAACCCCTAGCCCATAATAGGCATCGCCGATATCCGGATTCAAAGTGATGACACGCTCAAGATATCTTTTTGTCTTTCGGCTTCGTAAAAAGGCGCGAACAAAGCTCTGGCGCCGGGCGGCATCCATGCCAAGCATCCCCATCGTAAGTCCAGCAATGAGAAAGGCTTCTGCATCATTTAGGTCCGCCTTGATGCGAGCCTCCGAAATAGCAAGTGCCTTTGAGGCATTATCATCGAAGCCGTCCCGGAATGTCAGGTCGTCGAAATACCCAGATAATATATTGTAAACTGATGCCAGAAAAAAATAGCCTTTGGGGTTACCCGGCGCATTCCTCACCACACCATCGAATATCATCAGTGCCTTGTCGTAGTGGCCAGCGGCTGTGGCCTTAATTCCTTTTTGGATAGTCGAATTCAGGTCGGTATCTTGAGGAACAGAGTAGGCCGCCCCCGGAAACTGGAGCACAAGAAGAATGAAAATCATTGAAAGATATCGACCGCGCAACGAATTCCCCCCAGTGGAGCCAAGCTAGCAGAATGACAAACCCTCCATCAAGCAAGAAGCTAAATGACACAGCCAATTCGCTGGTCCTCGATGGATTCCTCAGTTTCCGCTATCGTTCCCTGTGTGTGGAAAATATTCCATAGATTCAAGCATTTCGCTGGAGAACGAACCATGACGGAGATTACTCCCCCGGAGGGAGCCCTCCACATAATCAAGAAACTGACCGATGGCGGCCACCGCGCGCTTTTCGTTGGAGGATGCGTACGCGATTACCTCCTGGGCCTGAGACCTACCGACTGGGATATCGCAACCGATGCCATGCCTGAAGAGATTACGAGTCTTTTCGATAAGACACTCGTAATTGGCGCTCGATTCGGCGTGGTCAGCGTCATTCTCAATGATGGCAATTATGAAGTCGCCCAGTTCCGCGCCGAGGGACCCTATTTTGACGGTCGGCATCCCAGTTCGGTGGAACCCGCTAATGAGAAACAGGACGCCATGCGTCGAGACATCACAATAAACGGCATGTTTTTTGACCCGATCAAAGATCAACTACTAGATTATGTAGGTGGTCAAGAAGACATCCATAAGGAACTCATCCGCGCCATCGGCGAGCCTGGCAAACGCTTCGAGGAAGACCATCTGCGAATGCTTCGCGCTTTGCGATTCGCCGCGCGTTTTGAATACGGCATAGAGACTGGAACCTATTCAGCTATCCAGCGTCTCGCTCCACTCATTGAGCGGACCAGCGCGGAGCGGAAACGCGATGAACTCACATCGATGCTTACCAGCGGCAGAGCAGATATCGCGTTCGGACTAATGCGAGAGACCGGGATTCTCACAAAAGTACTACCCGAGGTGGCTCGAATGACCGGCGTGGCCCAGCCACCCGAGTTCCATCCCGAAGGCGATGTGTGGGCCCATACAATAAAAGCATTAGGTATGCTCGAGTCACCGAGTTCGATCTTTGCCTGGGCCGTACTCCTACATGATGTGGGGAAACCAGATACTTTTTCGCAAGCCGACCGCATTCGATTCAATAATCATGACACTGTAGGGGCACAGATCTCAGAACAAATCTGCGAAAGACTGAATATGTCCGGCCATGAAAAAAGCTGGATTTCAAACATTGTAAAAAACCACATGAAATTCCGCGAAGTGAAAAATATGCGCGAGAGTACTTTAAAGCGTTTTTTAAGGGAGCCATTTTTTTCTGAACTGATTGAACTACACCGCATTGATCAATTGGCAGGTCATGGAAATTTAGAGACCTATGGATTTTGCTTGGAGCAGTTGGCTCTCACCGGAGACAATATTCTTCACCCGAGGCGAACAATTGACGGCAACGATCTCACCGAGATGGGTTTTGAGCCGGGTCCCTTATTTCAAAATATCCTAACCTCTCTTGAAAATGAACAACTTGAGGGACGGGCCCTGACGTATGCAGAAGCTGAAGTATTTGTCATCAAGAAATTCGGCAACCTGCGCACCAGAAAATCAAAGCGTCCCAATGACAACTGAGGACTTCCCCTAAAGACTTATTAAGGGCAATCTGTAACCATAAGTTTTCAATTTGGAGCATACTTTCCACACTTGTTGTGATAAGGGGGCTACTTATCGCTAATTCAGAGAAAAACGGAAACCATGTGTTAATGAAGGAGCGAGATCTCGAACTCGCCCTTCGCCGGATGGCCTCCGAGATTATCGAAAAATGTGCGGGAGACCCTCATCTTGCTGTAATCGGGATACTCACCCGTGGGGAACCTCTGGCAAGACGCTTGGCAGCGATGCTTTCCGAGATGGAACAGATTGCCCCTCCCGTGGGCACTCTCGACATCGGGGTGCACCGGGACGATGTGAATAATCTTGGAGATCAAAAAATACTCGGCCCCACCGATATTCCATTCGATCTTGGAGAGCGGCAGATTATCTTGGTGGATGACGTATTCTATACGGGCCGAACGGTTCGAGCCGCTCTCGATGCGCTCACCGAACTCGGTCGCCCTCGCCGGGTATGGCTCGCGGTGCTAATTGACAGAGGGCACCGGGAACTTCCTTTTCGACCTGATTTTGTAGGAAAAAATGTACCTACCGCATCAGCGGAGCGAGTAAATGTCCGCCTCCGGGAAGTGGATGGAGAAGATGGCGTTTGGCTGGTAGAATCTGACTGATGACTCAATTAACTTTAACGTACGGAGAAACAAATGTTCAACAAAGTGCACCACATTGGAATCGCAGTGAAAGATATGGACGCCACTATCGCTCTATACGAAAGCATGGGAGCTAAGCTCCTCGGGCGTGAGCCTTCAAAAGACGGCAACGTCGATCTCGCCATGCTCGACTTGGGAGGTGACCTAATCGAACCCATATCGCCCATCAAGGGCGAATCCAAAGTATCGAATTTCATCGCTGAACGGGGTGAAGGCCTTCACCATGTCGCCTACGAGGTGGACGATATCAAAGCTGAGATGGCGCGTCTAAAATCTGATGGGCTAGAACTTATCGATGAGGTACCGCGCCCCGGTTTCATGGGACACATCATCGCGTTCATCAAGCCAGGAAGCACGATGGGCACGCTCTCTGAGTTGGTAGAAAAAGAGCAAGTTCAACGACGCTTCGGCGGAGGAGGAGGTTTATCCGGCATCTTCAGGATCCGAACAAGGTGATCCCCCGTAATCGACCGACCACCTTCGATGCGCCTGATCCCCCATCCTTTGAGTCGAAATGTTCGGCCAGGGGTCGTTTTGGGCGATATCTCCACATGGGCGCCACCCTGTACGGTGAAAACACGCACAGTTCCGCCATTAATTAGGCGGAAGGCGGGAACGCGCACTTCGCTATGAACATTGAGCCCCCGTCGCTCCAGCGCGGGGTGCCGTGCCGGGAAAACCTTCAAAAACAAATCCCCAGATCTGCCACCAGCCCTCCCAGAGGCTCCCTCTCCAGGCACCTGCACCGTCTCCCCTGCTTCGATTCCCGACGGGATAAGGAATTCTACGTTCACTTTCTTAAAGACTTCCCCGATTCCACCACATGAGGCACAAACCGGTTTATTCTCGCCATTTTCCATCTCTTCACATTCCAGACAAGAATACGGACGTGTTATTTCAACATTCATTTCTCCGCCTGCGGCAGCATCAAGAAAATCCACCTGTATGTCGTGTTGAATATCACGGCCCCGCTCAGGGATTTCTGAAAAATCTGCTCCCTCCTCCCCAGAGAAGGAAGCAACTAATATTTTATAGGCCTCAGATATTTCCTTGAATTTTACCTCCATTTCGATCTGGCCGCCGTGTCTATCCGGGTGCGATTCAAACGCGAGCCGACGATAGGCCCGATGAATTTCCATTGGACCAGCTGCAGGTGATACGCCCAGCAACGTCAACGCCTTCTCTTTTGATATCGATGGTTGTTTGGGGGACAAATCACATCTCCATAACGCTACGGAAAATTCACCTTCTTTTATTTTCACACTGATTGGAGGGGATTAAAACTAAAATTTAACAGGTGAGCGGAGGAGTTCAGGAAGCGTTAATCACTATCAGGACCACCCCAACAAACAAAGTAGCTGCCCCAACGCATTTTTGCCAAGTAAGTATCTCCTCGTCCCTAAGCCAGATGCGCGTACAAATCAGCGCGAAAAACGGTGCTGAATAAGCAATTGGAACGACAATCGAAACGGGGCCATATTGAAACGAGGCGAAAAACATGAGAAACGAAAAAGAATTCAAGAGTCCTGTCTGGATCATCATCTTGAGCCCCCCCTCCTCAATACGCCAACGCTCCTCAACAGGGAGAAAGGGCCAAAACAACAAAACTGCGGGCAACGAGGCGATACTGGCAATGATTATTCCAATCAGGAAATCAGGTAATACCAGGAGAGAGTATCTGCGCGTCGTGGTCGCGAAAGCCATGACCAACGAGTGAACTATCGGCAGCAAGAGGAAAATGCGTAGCCAGTCCGCGTCGCCTTTGGGCTTGAGTGCGATCAAAAAACAGCCCACAACCACGAGAGTTGTCGCCCCGTAGATAACCGGACTTGGTTCCTCTGTCAGCCAAGCAACAGCTAAGAGCATCGAAATGAACGGAGTCACCGTTATCAGTGGCATAGCCCGACCCACGCCGACATAACGAATGCTCAAATATATTAGGGGTCGGGCAAGCCCCGGTGCGAGAAAACCCGTCAAGGCAAACCAAAAGGTCCCCTCCAAGGTGAGATTTCCCCAAGACGAATAATAAAGGGAAAGAGCTAACATTATAGGAAGACCAACCATCACAGAAACAGTTGAGGCCGAGATGGCGCTTCCTAGATTCATAGCCTTACGAGCCATGACGCTAAAAATACCAAATGTAATAGCCGAAATTATAGCCAGCCCGATGGCGATACCGATGTCCAAGAAATTCCCCACACAAAGAAAAACTCCCGGACGGATTCTGCGAACCCGTCCGGGATAAAAGTGACCAAAATTATGTACTAGCTATCTTAAAAATACGGCTGTCCAGGTTCTACGGGTGGTGTCCACTCACAGTTACTGAAGGGCCCTTCACCATTTTCCTTTATATACGCCACACGATTATCATTCACCTTATCCTCAAACAGGACGCGGTGGAGCCAATCAAGGATATACTGATGTTGGTTGAGCCCGCCCAAGTTTTTCAAGTCCACTAGCGGGTGAAACTGATTCTCGAAAACCCACATTTCTTTTTGGCAGGTAAGATCCTGATAAACTTCAATAGCATCTTCGAGAGGGCATAACGGATCGAACTCACCCGTGGCGAGCAGTGTTGGGCACTGTACTTTGTCCATGTAACCTTTCACCGTCATGGTTCTTGCCATTTCATCAAACTCATCCTCGTCATCCATGCCAGCCATATACATGAATATCTGTTTGAAACGGGGCGAGGACTGGGTGAAAATTGTATTGTTCGGATTAAAACAGGCCACAGCACTCGCCACAGCAGCAATCCGGTGGTCATAGCTCGCGAGTCGAAGTGACCAGAAACTCCCCATGCTAATGCCATAAATAGCAATTTTCGAAGTGTCGACTTCCTCTCTGCCCAGGAGGTATTCGATGACCGCCGCTCCGGCGCGCTCATAATTATCACCCACCGCTCTTATTTTCTGAATGTTTGAGTCCCCCTGGCCAGGGCCATCCATGGCAATTACATGAAACCCCCTTTCGGCAGCAACGTTATGCCGCGCAAAGGGAAATACCTCTTTTGTCTGGTCCATTCCTGGCACATAAATAATACAAGGCGCCTTTCTTCTATCGGGCAATAAGTGCAATAGACAAGAAATCGATTTGCCATCATCAAAGGGCACCTGAACGCGCTCGATAGGATATGGGGCGCACTCCGATCGGCGATCCACCATCTCGTTAAGTTTATTGCAAAGATAAATTTTTACCGGGTTGTCATCATAAAATATAGGGTGCTGCGCCATTCGGTATGACTCAATTGCATGATCATAGTGCTCTGTCGCTGTAATATTAAAACCTTCAGCCTGTGCTCTTTTAGCCAGCCTTTCATGAACCTCGGCTGCCTCGCGACACATTTTCGGGAGCATTTGATAGTTATGCGCACGCTTTCCGTTCGGAACCTCAGAAAAATCACGCTCAAAATTCTGTACGCGACCGCGCATGTTTAGTGCCAAGTCCAGCATCCACTGTTGATTATCTCGCTCAGTACGTAGTTTCTTTATTGCCATTTCTCGCCTCCCTTTCCTTTTAAGCCAGCATTCCCATTATCGATTAAAATAGTGACGTATAAATCCATCGTAATGAAAACCAAAATAATGTTACAACCTATCCATTGCAAATTAACAGAACTGGCAATTCATTCCTTAAATTAAAACACAACTCCATCTTGATGAAGAGCATCAATTTCACTCGCTTTATATCCCTCCCCCGCCAGTACCATATCTGTGTGCTCACCCAGAAGCGGCGGCGCTCCCTCGCGAGTCGAGGCCGCTGGAAGAACATATGGAGCACCCATCATCTGCAGCAACCCGAGTTCAGGGTGCACTGATTGGGTCAAAAAACCCATGGCTCGCATCTGTTCGTCTTCAAGAAGCGAGGAGGGAGGTCTCACCTTCGCACTAGGAACCCCGGCAGCCTCAAAAAGTTCCACCCATTCTTCGGCGGATTTCGCCATCAATACCGCCTGCACCTTTTCAATAATCGCATCACGATCAGCATGGCGCCCAAGATGAGTAGAATACTCAGGGTCTTCATTTAATTCTTCAAGCCCCAGGACACCCAGCCCTCTCTCCCAGAATCCCTCCGCGTCAAGATAGAGATAAAATTGGCCATCAGCCGTATCATAAATACGCGCGATACGGTCATTCAGTGCGTCACGCACCTGATCAATCGGCTCACTCTCCGAGGCCCAGACGAGCCGCCCAAGTTGCATGGCAGCGGCACTTCCAAGCAAGGAAGTGTCGATGTACTGCCCCCGTCCTGAGCGCTCCCGCTCGAAAAGAGCCAACATCACAGCCCCTAGAGTCAAGGAGCCGGTGAAATAATCAACAAAATGCCCTTGGACAAGGCGCGGCTCTCCTTTTTCAGTCTGCTGCGAGGGAATTCCCGCATGAGTTTGGAGAATAGGGTCGAGTCCGCGGCGCTTACTAAGAGGGCCTTTTTGGCCGTAAGCAGAAACTGAAGCATAGATGAGGCGAGAATTTTCTTTCGAAAGTGTTTCATAGTCGAGCCCGAGCTTTCCGATAACTCCTGGGCGGTTTCCTTCAATAAAAATATCTGCATTCTGGGCCATGCGCCGGACAATTTCCTGACCACGCGCTTTTTTCAAATTGACAACAAGACTGCGTTTGCCTCGATTCAACCCCAAAAAAAGGCGGCTGCCGCCTTTAAGTGTCGAGGGAAAGTGTCGGATCGTGTCGCCCTCGGGCGGTTCAATTTTCACCACGTCCGCCCCGGCATCGGATAGGGCTAGTGTGGCGAAGGGGCCCGCGACGTAACGAGTTAAATCAAGTACTCGAATACCATCCAGGGCACCCACATCAATCCCCCCTCTAGCCAGATCATCGTGTCCTATCACGCAACACTATGCCTCGGTTCACAACGACTCAACAAAACCTGACAATTAATTCACTTCAATTACTTAAGAGCAACATCTCGACAAATCCTAGCAGCCCGTAATACGCCAGGCGAGTACGACATCAAATCTTCAACACGATTTTTCCAGCCACCTTGCCCGTCATCAAAACATCATGCGCGCGAGCCGCCTCGGCAATGGGAATCACCTCCCCCAGAAGCGGACGCACCATCCCAGCCTCAAGAAGATGGTTCACCTGCCGAAGCATATCAGGGAACACCGAATCGGCGTTAAATAGACTCATGCCCCGAACATCAATGTCCTTGGAATAAAATGGCGGATAGCTGATCGAGCCGGTTGGGTTCTTACCGGTCCCGGAGCCAAGAAGAACCATCGTGCCGCCTTTTTTGAGAGCCCGGCAACTCCCGTCGAAATTTTCGGTCGCCACCATTTCAATCACGGCATCCACACCCTGCCCACCAGTTTCAGAGGCACACCTGCTAGCGAAATCCTCATCGCGATAGTTCACAACCACATCGGCACCGAGCGATGCCGCGACATCACCCTTCTCCTTCGAGCTCACCGTCGTAATAACCTTTGCTCCTGAGGCCTTGGCAATCTGAATCGCCATAGAGCCAACACCACCCGCCCCTGCATGGATTAGAAACGTCTGGCCAGGCTGGATGCCCCCCTTGACGACAACAGCATAAAACGCCGTGTAGAGAACCACCGGAAACGAGGCGCAATCCTCGAATGAAAGGTTCGAGGGAATGTGGGCAGTACGAAGTGCATTGAGCGTCGCTTTTTCGGCATAACCTCCACTCATCGCAGCACCGAACACACGATCACCCGCCTTGAAGCCCTCGACTCCCGCTCCAACTTCGATGACCTCCCCTGCAGCGTCAATGCCCGGCGTCCAAGGAAGCTCGAGAGATTTCGACAGTGGGTGTGCACCCGATCGGAAAGTTGTGTCTACCGGATTAACACCCGCCGCCCTCATATCGACAAGAATCTGTCCCGCACCCGCTGTTGGGTCCGCAGCGTCCTCGAATTTCATCACCTCCGGGCCGCCGAATTCATGAACATGAATAGCTTTCATACAACCTCCTCCGGGAAATCCCATGGCTTGAGAAACCCCTAATTTAAGTTTGATCTCTATCAAAAAAATAAGAGCGCCGCTAAAAGAAATACATCTTACCCGGCAACCCTTTCAAAAATTGATAACCACCCTTTATCATACTACCGACAGGCTGCACACCTTATCCATGGCTTTAAAACCAGTTCATCAAGTTCTTGACATTCCTTTCGGGCAAAGGATAATAGCTCGACACTAAAAATCTATTTGTGAAAATATTCGTGCCATTGGGTGCCTTTTCGTACAAATACCATTTCAATTGTGTGTCCCCTAAATTTTTTATTCTGCTGCATAGGAGAACCTAGAATGGACTCAAGACCACCTCCTATCAGACGGGATCAGCACGTCTGCATCAAGGTCCATGACCTGGATGAATCCATGGAATTCTATAGGGACGTAATGGGCTATCGCGTCTCTGATCGCTACGAACCGGGCGATAACCCTCACAGCAAATGGGGCATCTGCTTCATGAGCAGTGGCGAGCTTCACCACGAAATCTTCCTTATCTGCTACATTCCCGAGTCAGGACCACCTCCTCGGGGCGAAGCCTTACGAGAGCCCGGTGTCGGACTCCACCACATCGCCTACGAGGTTGAAGGAAAACAAACCCTCGAGGCCTGGGAAAAACACATAAGCGCCCACGGTATAGAAATCATGGGCGGACCAGTGGTTCACAGTCCAACCCACACTGCGGGAGACGGCACCCTCGGCGAGAACAGGGCTTTTTATTTCCACGGCCCATATGGAAACGGCATTCAAAATTTTACAGACATGACGCCGATGGATGCCGGCACAAACAGGATTGACGAGACCTGGTTCCGTGACCGACTTGAGCGGGACGGCCTCGAGAAGGACATGGCAGAACTACCACCTGCATGGCAACCCGGCATATCAAGCATGACCGGGGCCAAAGACAAATTCAAAACCGAGAAATCCCAATTTCCCTCAAGGAGCACCACACATGACTTATCGTGTTATCGCCGTCGACCCAAGTTGGAAAAATCCGGACCGCCAAAAATTTCTTTCCGAAAATTTAGCAGAGGGCTACGAGTTATATGTCCCCGAAGTATTCGAGGGAGATACCTTCTATAAGGAACTCGAATCTGCGAGTGCCCTCGTAACCGGGCTCGCCGGCATCACAGCAGAGATGATGAAAGCGGCCCCGAATTTACGCGTGGTTGGCAAGGCAGGCACCGGGGTTGATTCTATCGACGTCGGGGCCGCCACCGCCATGAAAATCCCCGTAGCGCACGCCCCAGGCTGGATGCGTGCCACACCGGTGGCCGAGCATGCCCTAACGATGATGATGCTCCTGGCGAGAAAACCCTGGCTCTGGCGCGGGGAGAAGCGCCCTCCGCTTCATGTTCAGTTATCAGAATGTTCGGTTGGCATTGTTGGGCTTGGTAACATTGGCCAGGGAATCGCCAAACGCTGCGCCGGCTTTGAAATGGAAGTGCTCGCTTTCACACGAACACAAGGAAAATTCAAGCCCGAAGGATTCTCTGTCGAAGAAGTTTCCTCGCTCGATGAAATGCTTCCCCGCGTGGACTTCGTGGTCCTCTCGCTTCCGCTCAATGCGAACACTGAAGGGATCATCGGCGAGAAAGAACTCGCTTTAATGAAGCCATCGGCATTTCTAGTGAACATTTCAAGAGGCGGCCATGTTGTAACAGGCGCCCTAGTTTCAGCTCTTGAGAAAGGTGAAATCGCTGGCGCAGGGCTCGACGTTGTGGATCTCGATCCTGATTCCGAGAACCACCCAATCATGAAGTTCGAGAACGTCGCCATCTCGCCCCATTGCGCCGCCCAGACTCTGAACACGCAAACGATTAGCTACGCCCTGCTGGCAGAGAGCATCCGCCTCGCCGTCGAGGGCGAGCAGGTTGAGGCGCTCGTCAACCCAGAGATTTACGACTAACAAGAATAGTTTTATTCTAAGGCCAGGAGACAACACCAATGGCGCATCGCGTATTACATGTGGACAAAAGTATTCTCAATCCAGAAAAACAACAATTGCTGCGCGAATGCCTGCACGAAAGCTGCGAGTTGGTCATCCCCGAATCGTTCGACACAGAGACGATTCTTCGCGAGGCAAAAACCGCGCGAGTCATGATCACAGGTTTTGCACCCCTCACGGGAGAGATGATGCGCGCCGCCCCCGACCTGTGCGCCGTCGGCCGAGGTGGGACCGGCATGGATTCGGTTGATGTCGCCACGGCGACGGCCCTGAATATCCCGGCAATGAATACCCCCGGTATCGTTCGGGCCGATCCTATCACCGAGCATGCGCTTACCTTCATGCTCATGCTTTCGCGACGGCCATGGCTCTGGAAATTGGGCCGCACTACAGTCCAACACAACGAATTAAAGGGCGCGACACTCGGCATTGTCGGCCTGGGAAATATCGGCCAAGGCGTCGCTAAGCGCAGCGCCCCCTTCGGAATGAAAATCCTTGCCCACACACGCACCAGAGGAAAATTCAAACCAGAGGGATTTGCCATCGAGGAAGTTGAAAGTCTGGGGGATCTTCTTCCCCACGCCGACTACGTCATTCTCTCAATGCCTCTCACTGAAGAAAATAGAGGGCTAATCGGAGAAAATGAATTGGAAATGATGAAAGACTCGGCTTTTCTCATCAACGTCGGTCGTGGCGCCCACATAGATTCGGACGCCCTCGCCTCAGCATTGGCTGGTGGCAAACTAGGCGGCGCAGGTCTCGACGTAACCGAGCCCGAACCCCTGCCTGATGGGCACCCGCTCCTGGGCATGCCTAATGCCCTCATCTCACCGCACAATTCAACACACTCCGCAGGTGTCCAGAGGCGCAGCGTTGAGTTCCTCTGCGAAAATATTCGCCGCGCCGTCGAGGGAGAGCGCGTCGCGTCACTCGTCAACCCCGAGGTGTATGACTAGCCTCCCTGTAACAAAAGGAGCCGCCCCGTGCTTTTAGCGCTCATGGCGGCACTATTCAATGACTCAAAGAAAGATACCCGCCGCCTTCTACCGGGGCGGCACAAGCCGCGCCATATTTTTTCACGCTAAAGACATGACAGAGGACCCGAAGATTCGGGACGCCATTTTTCTGCGCGCCATCGGCAGCCCGGACCCGAATAGCAGGCAGCTAGACGGCCTGGGTGGGGGCACCCCTTCACTAAGCAAGGTCGCTTTCATCGCTCCTTCATCCCGGCCGGACGCCGACGTGGACTTCACCTTTGGGCAGGTATCGATCAACTCCCCGCAGGTGGACTACGCCGGCAATTGCGGAAACATGTCGAGCGCGGTCGGACATTTTGCCGTCGATGAAGGACTTGTCCCTTCTCCTGCCGACGGCGAGGCTACTGTGCGCATTCACAACACGAACACCGGGAAAATTATCATCTCGAAATTTCAAGTCGAAGGGGGCTGTGCAGCCGTCGAAGGCGATTACGAGCTTCCCGGCGTCGCTGGCACCGGCTCTCCCATCCGGCTTGAATTCACCGATCCTGGCGGCGCATCAACGGGCAAACTTCTTCCCTCCGGAGCCCCCGTAGATATATTCGACATCGAGGGGATTGGGGAAATTGCGGTGAGCATGGTGGACGCCACTACTCCTTGTATTTTCGTGCGCGCACGGGATTTGGGCATCTCGGGGACAGAGGCGCCCGGTGCAATTGATACCAATCGCGGAGTCATGGTGAATCTTGAGCAGATTCGTGCCGAGGCTGCTGTCCGCATGGGAATATCGCCCGACAGGCGCAGCGCATCGGAGTTCTCACCACTGGTTCCCAAAGTCGGTATCGTCGCGCCGCCAGGCGAATATCTCGATCAGGCAGGCTCCCTCGTCCCGGCGGACACATACGACATCCTGAGCCGGATGATGACGATGGGCACGATCCACCGCGCCTATCCGCTCACGGGCTCAATGTGCCTCGCCGTCGCCGCCCGCATTCCAGGATCGATTCCCTACGAGGCGGCGCGAACCAAGGAAGGCGATCTGCTGCTCGGGCACGCCTCGGGCACTCAGCCCATCGGCGCATATGTATCCGAAACGGCTGACGGCCCCCATGCCGAAAAAATCATTGTCTACCGGACGGCCCGCCGGCTGATGGAGGGCGCGGTGCTCGTTCCCGAGAGCGTGTTCGAGAGATAGGCTTACAGCGTTTCGATTCTTAATCCCGGCTCACCGTTTCCATCGAAAAGGCGGGAAGGCACACCGCGATGTACTCCGCCCCCGCCGCCCCCGGCGTCGAGTAGCGCACCCACTCGCCCCCCCGGCACACCACCACCTGCCCGGCGTTCACTTCCATCGCGCCACCCTCGTATTCAACGCGAAGCGCGCCTTTTAATACCACCGTAAACTCATCGAACTCTGGCGTCTGCCCCGGCTCAACCCAGCCCCCCGGGCTGCGCATGTGGGCAATACTCGCCCCCTCCTCGCCTGAGTTCACGCGCCCAATATACTCATCAATCAACTTCGGTTTATTTCCCGCCGCCTCGATCCGCGTCGGGGCCTCAATTAATTCTGGCATGAGAATACCTCCTCAATCGAATAAAAATTTAACCACAAGTCATTTCAAAAATTATTTTGAGCTAAAAAATTATTTAGAGAGCGACTTCCGCCCCTCCACCGTAACCAGCCACACACCGGATATCGTCAGGACGGCTCCCGCGAGAAGATTCCAGCCAAGGGACTCGCCGAGGATGATCGCGCTGGCGGCCACCCCCACAGCGGGCGTCAAGAACAAGAACACCGAAACCCGTGCAGGCGAGTGTTTGAGCATCAGATGCGCCCAAAGCACGAGTATCAGGCCACTTGAAATAACGCCCATATGGAAAACCGCATAAATCTCGGCGGCTCCAAAAGCGTAGCGCCCGCCGTCCTCGGTCAGCAACGACAGCGCGAGGTAAAGCGGCGTGCCGATGAGCATCGCCCACCTCGTCACGGCGAACATGTCCGAGCCACTCAAGAAACGCTTGAAGTGAATTGCCTGAACGGCCCACAACACGGCGGCTATGACGAGAAACGAATCGGCCCACAGTTCGCTTTGCCCCGCCAGGCGTTGCGCGAAAATAACAACAGTTCCCGCCATCGCCGCGCCAAAGCCCAGCGCACGCCGGGGGGTGATGCGCTCGCCGGGAAACACGAGGGCGGCAAATAGCATGACCCAGACCGGCTGGGTATAGAGAAGAATCGAGGCCCTTGCGGCCTGGGTGCTCGTCATTCCGATATAGAGAAAAAGGATATAGGCGTTGTGGAGAATACCGTTGAGAATGCGGTGGCCCAGTTCGGCCCTTGGGTTGGTATGAGTCACGCGATCTGGCACACGCATGACGAGCATCCAGACAGTAAGCGTGAGCGCGGAGAGGGCGGCTCGAAGCCAGATGAGCGCGAAGGGGCTCAAGCCCGCGTAGGCCGCTTTGATAACCGGCTGGGTCAGCCCCCACACAATCACCAAAGAGGTGCAGCCCGCCACCAATTCCACTGTGCCGCTCTTTGTCGCTGCCTCTGTCCCCTCCCCGCCCTCGATCAAGATTTTGGCTCGCTATGAGACACTCGCTCGCAAAGCTCGATTCGAACGTTCCCTGGCCCCTTGATGAACGCAATCGAGCGCCCACCGATTCCTGTCCTCTGGGAAGGCATCAAAACCTCGGCCCCCCTCGATTCGAGCCAGGCCACCGAGGCCTCAACGTCATCGACAGCAAATCCCACATGGTCGAGCCCCTCGACAAGGTTGGGCTGCCGGGCATCGGGCACATCGTCCTCGCGCATTCCGCGAATTCTCAAGGTGCCGCTGCCGAGCTGAAAAATCGAATAGGCGGCCCCCTTGTGGTCGTCAAGAAATTCAAGCGTTTCCATTTCGAAAACACGCTCAAAATATTCGGTCAGCGCCCGAACGTCGCTCACCAAAAAATGCACATGATCGAATCCAAACTCCACCGAATTTCCCTCCAGTATGGAAAAATTCCGCTTGGGGAACAGCTGAGGACCAATTTTCATTTTGAGCCCGCCATAGTACGCTGAAAGCTCGCGCCACCCAAGGGAAAAACCAAAACACTGAACTTTGTTGCCTCTTTAACTATCATTGAAAGGAAACACCATGGCGAAGGTGAAAATTATTGGTTCTGAGCATTGGACACACCACGGCGGCGCCGATCTTTATATGTGGCGAAAACGCCGGCAAGGTCTTAGAAAACCAGCGGGCTCTGTCATCCTCGTGCACGGCTCCTCGATGGCCTCGACCCCGAGTTTCGACCTCACTGTGCCGGGCAGGCCGGGACATTCCTTAATGGACTATCTGGCCGAGCGCAATTTCGACGTTTGGACGGTGGACCATGAAGGCTATGGCCGCTCGACGAAGGACAGGAAAGTCCACGCCGGCATTAAACGCGGGGCCGAGGACCTTCTGGCCACGGCGAAATATATTCGCAAGACTTCGGGGGCCAAGTCTTTCTTGATGTACGGCATCTCCTCGGGCGCACTCCGGGCGGCGCTGTTCGCGCAAAAGTATCCCCAGTTCGTAAAACGCGTCATCCTCGACGCCTTTGTCTGGACCGGAAAGGGAAGCCCCACCCTCAAGGACAGGGCCAAAAAATTCGCCACGGCCAAGGCCACCGACCGGCGGGCCATCCACTCGAAATTTATCCGCACCATTTTCAGCCGCGATAAGCACGCCAAGGCCGCCCGGCCTGACGTGATCAAGGCTTTTGCCGAGGCTTGCTGCGAGCTCGACGACTCGGTGCCAAACGGCACCTATATCGACATGACGCGGCACCTGCCCGTGATCAATCCCCGCAAACTGACAGTGCCCGTGCTCATCACACGCGGGGAGTGGGATGGCATCGCCTCGTATGAAGACTTGATCGAGTTCTTCAATCTGCTACCCAACCCGGACAAGCAGTTCGCAGTGATGCCCGGCATCTCGCATGCCAGCCTTCAGATGAAGAATTTCGAGATCGTTTTCCACTTGATTGGGAGCTATTTCAGCCAACCCGACCCCGTTTTCAAGGGCTGATACGTTTACTTGATCTGGCGCTCTCGCGGGGCTAGATTAACGGAAAGTTCAACTGAGACTTTATTTCATTATGCCGCTGCGCGACGAGTCTTTACCTTTCGGGCACTCACCTGTCGGGTGCTCACCCACTGGGTGTTTGTCCGAATGCGCGGATTTGCCACATTTATAGGAGAAAGAACCCATGGACACCCAGGATTGGTACACCGTCAACGAGTTCGCACCCGGAAGCTATCAGATTACCGAGGGCGGGCGCTTCAACATGCTCCTGCTGGTGGGAGATGAAAAAGCCCTTTCCATCGACGGCGGCATCGGGATAGGCAACCTGCGCAAGCTCCATGAGAGCATCACCGATCTTCCCATCGATCATATTCTCACCCACACCCATTGGGACCACGTTGGTGCCGCGCACCTCTGGGACAATGTGGGCGTTCATCCCGCCGGAAAAGGCCTGCTGGCCCAGAACCTCACCAAGAACGCCCAGGGGTTCGCAAAGATGTGGACCTCTAGCGGCAATACGTTTCCGGATTGGTTCGACGCGGATAATTACGATATCCCCGCCGCCAACTTCGGCTGGACGCTTCAAGAGGGCGACAGCTTCGACCTGGGGAACCGCAAGTTTCAGGTTTACGACACCCCTGGCCACTCTCCCTGCAGCATTTCGCTATACGATGAGCGCGAGAAAATCCTCGTCTCGGGCGACCTCATTCGCCCCGAGGAGTGCCTGTTCATCCAGGTGCCCACGGCGGTGCTTTCGGACTATCCGCCTTCGCTGCGAAAGATGGAAAAACTCGCCTCCGAGGTCGAGGTGCGGTGGATCACCTCGGGACACACCCCGCCTTACCCCGATCCTTCGGTCATCGGCGAGTTTGCCCAACAGCTTGAAGAGCTCCAGGCCGGCAAGCACGATCCGCCCAATAAAGTAGACGCTGGCAACTGGGGTGAGGTCGACGAGTACGTCTTCCCCCGCGTCAAGGTCTGGATTAACGACGCCGCGCGAAAATAAACGACCACTGCCCTGGGGCGACCTGCCTCAGGGCAGTGGTCGAGATGACCGTCTCGCCAGAGGTTCAAGCCACCCCTAGCCAGAGAGAGAGAATATGGACACTCAAAACTGGTACGACGTTCAGGAATTCGCACCGAACACCTACATGTTCACAGAGGCGAGCCGATGGAATATCTTTCTTTTCATCGGCGAGGAAAAAGCCCTCGTGCTCGATGGCGGCATCGGCGTCGGGAGCGTCCGCAAGCTCTGCGAGAGCATCACGGATTTGCCCATCGATCATGTCTTGACCCACACCCATTGGGACCACGTCGGTGCCATGCACGAGTGGGACGCCATCGGCGTTCACCCCAATGGGAAAGCACAGCTCGCGAACGATTATTCGGCCGGCTGCAAGGATTTTGTCGAAAACTGGAAGGGAAAGCCCTTTCCCGAGGGTTTCGATCCGGGAAGCTTCACCATCCCGCCCGGCAACTTCGGCTGGGAAGTAAAAGAGGGCGACGTTATCGATCTTGGCGGTCGTACGCTAAGAGTGTGGGACACGCCGGGACATTCGCCCTGCTCCATTTCGCTCTACGACGACAAAGAGGGCGTCCTCGTCACGGGCGATCTCGTGAGGTCCGGCGAGGTGCTCTTCATTCAGGTGCCCACCGCCGTTTTTTCCGAGTACGGCCCCTCGCTGCGCACGCTTGAAAAAATCGCTGAGGAGAATGAAGCCAAGTGGGTCTGCTCGGGCCACACGGGCCCCCACTCCGACCGCTCGATCATCGGACAGATGGCCGGTGTCGTTGAGGACATATGGGCCGGAAAACATGAGCCGCCGAAAAAAGTTGAGGCCGGAAAGTGGGGCGTCATCGATGAGTACGACGTTTCGGGCGTCAAGGTCTGGACGAACGATAACGCAAGAAAATAGCGCAGAGACAAACTCACCGAAAGGGGAAACATCATGAGTCCCGAGGGCTGGTACAGGGTCGAGGAAATCGCACCGGGCACCTATCAACTCACCGAGGGCGGTCGATGGAAGATGTTTCTTTTCATCGGCGATGAAAAAGCCCTGCTCCTGGACGGCGGCGTGGGCTTTGGCGACCTCCGCGCGCTGTGCGAGAGTTTAACCGACAAGCCCATCGAGCATGTGCTTACCCACACCCATTGGGACCACATCGGCTCGGCTCACCGCTGGGAGTCGGTCGGCGTTCACCCACTTGGGGCAGATCAACTCACCAACGACCATGCCGTCCGCTGCACCGAGGTCATTTCGGGATGGGCAGACGGCCTCCCGTTTCCACCAGAGTTCGAGCCCGAGGGCTATAAGATAAAGCCCGGCAAGGTAGGCCGCGAGGTAAAAGAGGGCGACGTACTGGACCTTGGCGGGCGCACGCTCCGCGTTTGGGACACGCCAGGGCATTCGCCGTGCTCTATATCTTTGCTAGATGACAAAGAGGGCGTTCTTATCTCCGGCGATCTCGTAAAACCACTTCAGCCGCTCAACCTTCGGGTGGCGACAGCCGTGCTCTCGGACTATGGCCCCTCACTCAGAAAACTTGAGAAAATAGCGAACGAGAACGAAGTGAAGTGGGTTTGCTCAGGCCACACCGATGCATTTCCGGATCCCTCGATCATCGGCGAGATGGCTGAACTCGTTGAAGGCATCGCCGAGGGCAAACACGACCCCCCGCAAAAGATGAAGCACCCCTCAGGCGATAGGTTCGATGTTTACCGGGGCACAAGATTTTCGGTGTGGATTAACGAGGCTGCGCGAAAGTAGCGACTCTCTCCACCCGCCCTCACGCCACCCTTCTCTCACTGGAGAGGGCATTATTAAGTTCTTTGGAAGTCTGGAACCTTTCTTTCGAAGAAAGGTTCCGGTCTTTTGATGTTTAATTCAAGGTTTTGATTTTTAGGGGATAGATTCGATGACCGACTCCAACATCATCTGGCGGCCGAACGATGACTTTCTGGAAAACAGCCACGTTGCCCGGCTCATGAAAAAGCTTGGGCACTCGGACTGGCAAGAACTCCTGGCCTGGTCGGTCAAAGACATTCGGCGTTTTTGGGAAGTCGTTCTCGATGACATCAATTTCGAGTGGCAGCGGCCCTACGACGAATTGCTCGACATGAGCGGCGGCTTCCCCTGGCCCAGGTGGTTTGTTGGCGGGAAGACAAACATCGCGCTCAACTGCATTGACCGCCACTCAGACGGCCCACGGCGAGATGACACCGCTCTTATTTGGGAAGGCGACGGCGGCGAGGTCAAGCGCTACACCTTCGGCGAGCTATCGGCAGAGGTCTCAAAACTCTCAAACGCCATGCGCGGGATGGGCCTTAGGCCCGGCGATGTGGCGGGCGTGTTTTTGCCCCTTGTTCCTGAGGCCGTGATCGTCATGTACGCCTGCTTTAAGACGGGCGTCGCGGTTCTCCCCGTTTTTTCAGGCTTTGGCCCCGAGGGCCTCGCCGAGCGGCTGATACACTCGGGCGCAAAAATTCTCTTCACCGTGGACGGCGCCATCCGGCGCGGCAAGCAGATTCCCTTAAAAGCCACCGCCGATGCGGGGCTCGCACGCGGCACCTCGGTTGAAAAAATGGTTGTCGTCCGCCGGGCAGGGAGCGAGGTCACCATGACCCCGGGGCGCGATGAGTGGTGGGACGACTTCGTTTCAGGACAGGCGGACACCGCCGAGACAGAACAGCTCCCCTCGGACCACATTTCAATGGTCATGTACACCTCGGGCACCACCGGCAAGCCCAAGGGCACGATGTACACCCACGCAGGCCTCTTAACGGGCCCCCCGCGCGAGATGCGCTATTGTTTTGACATGCGCGAGGGCGACACCATGTACTGGGTCACGGATTTTGGCTGGGTGATGGCACCCTACGAACTTGTGGGCTCTCATTTTCACGGGAACGCCTGCCTGCTTTATGAAAGCGTGCCTAATCATCCGGAGCCCGACAGGCTTTGGAAGATTGTTGAGAACCACAAAGTCACGCACCTGGGGCTCTCCCCAACGGCGATTCGCGTATTAAAAGCCGCTGGGGACGAATGGGTGGAGAACCGCAATCTGTCCTCTCTCCGCGTTCTTGGCTCCACGGGCGAGCCCTGGGACGATGAGTCCTACATGTGGTATTTCGATAAAGTAGGCGGGGGCCGCTGCCCGGTGATGAACATTTCGGGCGGCACAGAAATTGGCGCCTGCCTACTCCAGCCCCTTCCGGTGATGGACCTCGCCCCCGGCACGCTGGGCGCGCAATCCATGGGCACCGACACCGACGTGTTTAATGATGAGGGCAAGCCCGTGCGCGGCGAGGTGGGCCACCTTGTTTTAAAACAACCCATCCCTTCCCTCACCAAAGGTTTTTTAAAGGAATCCGAGCGCTACATCGAAACCTATTTTTCGCGCTGGGAGGGCATCTGGTACCACGGCGACTGGGCCAAGGTGGACGATGACGGTTTGTGGTATCTCTACGGGCGCTCGGACGACACCCTGAAAATTGCGGGCAAACGCGTGGGCCCCAGCGAAATCGAGGCCGAAGTCATCAAACACCCCGGCGTTATTGAGGCCGCCGCCATCGGCACCCCCCACCCCATCAAGGGCGAGGGAATCACCTGTTTTGTCGTTATGGGGAACGGCTTTGCGCCCTCGGACGCCCTGCGCGAGGAAATCAAAGATCAGGCCGCCCAATATTTAGGCAAGAGCCTTCGGCCCGACGACGTGAAGTTTGTCGAGGCGCTCCCCAAAACGCGCTCGGCCAAAATCGTTCGCGGCGCAATCAAGAAAGTGTATTTAGGGCAGGATGTGGGCCACATGGACATGAGTTCCTTGGAGAACCCTGATGTCTTGGATGCGATACGAGAGGCGGTGTAGGCTGTCTTAACAATTACTGTCGCCAGGAGATGAAACCATGACACTTGAGCTGCTTCGAGACTTTCTGGGCTGGTGCGCCATCATCAACATCGGGTTGCTTCTCTGGTGGTGGCTGTTTTTCGCCTTCGCGCATGACTGGATGTACCGCTACCACAGCAAATGGTTCAAAATCTCAATTGAGAAATTCGACACCATCAACTATGCCGGAATCGCATTTTTTAAAATCTTCATCTTCATGTTCAATCTTGTGCCCTATTTTGCGCTACGGATTATTGGGTGAGGTAGCGGTGATTTGTCTTGGTGGGGATGAGGGGTAGATGGTGATGGGGTTGTTTGGGGATTTAGATGTGGTTGATGCGAAAAGAGAGGCGGTTTGAGGAGGCACTTCATAAAATACATGCAATCCAAAAGCTCAATCAGAAAACAAGGATAGGCCTTGACCATGGACACCCATAAGTTCTTTGCTTTTGTACTAATGCCATTTGATTCCAAGTTTAACGATCTATACAAATTTGGAATCAAAGAAGCAGCAGCGGAAATAGGTATTCATGCTGAACGTGTCGACGAACAAATTTACAGCGAAGGAATACTAGAACGCATTTATCGGCAGATCGAAGTGGCGGACATTATCATCGCTGACATGACCGGCCAAAATCCTAACGTATTTTACGAAGTAGGTTACGCTCACGCGAAAGAAAAATTATGTATTTTATTAACAGCAAATTCTGACGACATCCCGTTCGACTTAAAGCATCAGCGGCATATTGTCTATTCCGACTCCATACAAGAACTGAAACACCAACTGACTGAAAATTTAGAGTGGGCTAAAAAAGAAATCGAAAATATCGAAAAAAGTCACATTCAAGTTAACCTGAAGAATGTTTTTGGTTATTTGGACAAGAGTAAATTTTCAGCACAAGGAGACGTGCATTTCACAATCGATCTTTCTAATGAATCCAACAATACTTCTGCTGAAATTGATGCGATATATTTCTACACTACCAAAGCATGGAACTTATATCAGGACAATAAAATATGCCCATCCACAGAATCTGACCTCCCGATCTATGAGATAAGACATTTCTTAAATTCACCAATGAGACGACTCCACAAAAACTCTTGGGCTCAGATCAAATTCAATTTAAAGAGAACGTTGGCATTGGCAACAAAAGGGGAAGAACTCAAAGATTCATATAGAGTCCACGGGACAACCAACCTCAGACTTTCTACATCCGAAGGTAATTTTGATTACGAATTACCCATAGATATTATGGTTGATGAAATCCCCTTCTAGTCCCTGATGTGGACATCTGAGCCCCGAACATAACGCACCATGAGGCCCGTTTTGATAATTGTTATATTGAAGCCCCCCCTCACCCCAACCCTCTCCCGGAGGGAGAGGGGGTAAGTTCTTTGGAGGGCGGGAACCTTTCTCGAAAGAAAGGTTCCGGAGTTTTGGTACATTTCGAGAACATTGATATTCCGTCCTCGGGGTGTTGATATTTCGGGGTTTTGAATTTTTTCCTTGGGACCGATGTTTCATATCCAGGAAATTGAATTTCAGTTTGATGCTGAACGTCTGATTTGATGAGTAAAGGAATGACGTAATGAGCGCAGCGGAAGTGATCTGGCGGCCAAGCGAAGACTTTTTAAATAATTCAAATGTCGCGCGGCTGATGAAAAAAAACGGATTGTCCGGCTACCGGGAATTGATTGACTGGTCGGTAGCGGATGTGAGCCGGTTCTGGGAAGCGGCGCTAGACGATCTGGGGGTGGACTGGTACCGGCCCTACGATCGGCTACTAGATATGAGCGAGGGCTTTGCCTGGGCGAAATGGTTCGTGGGCGGCGAGGTGAATATTGTTCACAACTGCATTGATAGACATTTATGCACGACAAAGCGCGACCAGACGGCGCTGGTCTGGGAGGGGGACGGCGGCGAAATTCGGCGGTTCACCTATGCCGAGATGTCGGCAGAAGTATCAAAACTGGCAAACGCCATGCGGGGGATGGGAATAAAACCCGGGGACGCGGCAGGGATATTCATGCCGATGATTCCTGAAACGGTGTTTGCGATGTTCGCGTGCTTTAAAGTGGGTGCGGTGGCGATACCGATTTTTTCGGGATTTGGCCCTGAGGCGGTGGGCGAGCGCCTGGCGCACGCAGGGGCGCGGCTGGTCTTCACCACGAATAGTGGGGAGCGGCGCGGCAAGGAAGTGCCGGTCAAGCCGCTGCTCGATGAGGCATTGAGCAGAGAAACTGCGGTGGAAAAAGTCGTTGTTTATCCGCGCACGGATTCGGCACCACCCATGACGCCGGGGCGGGACGTCACCTGGGCCGAGTTTCTAGAGGGGCAATCCAAGACCGCCGAGACCGAGCGGCTACCCGCCGAGGCGCGGGCGCTTATTCTCTACACCTCGGGCACGACGGGGCGCCCCAAGGGAACGATACACACCCATGGCGGCTCGCTCGCGACGATAGCCAAGGAGGTTGGCTATTGCATGGACTATCGGGCGGGGGACGTTTTTTTCTGGGTGACGGATATCGGGTGGATGATGGGCCCCTGGGAGTTCATCGGGGTGCAGTTTCATGGTGGAACATATTTTATTTTCGATGGGGCGCCGAATTGGCCCGAGCCCGACAGGCTCTGGAAAATGATCGAGCATCATAAAATCACCTCGTTTGGCGTTGCGCCCACGGCGATACGGCTTTTTGCGAGCTCGGGGGACGAGTGGATAGATAATTGTGATCTGTCCAGTTTGCGAATCTTGGGCTCGACGGGGGAGCCCTGGGACCCCGAATCCTACATGTGGTTTTTCAACAAAGTGGGCGGCGGGCGCTGCCCGATCATGAACATATCGGGCGGAACCGAGCTTGCCGGGTGCCTGCTCCAGCCGTATCCGGTGGCGGAGTTGACCCCTTGCTCTCTGGGAGGGCAGGCATTGGGTGTGGACACCGATGTGTTTGACGAGGACGGAAAATCAGTGCGCAATGAGATTGGCCACCTGGTCTGCAAGCAGCCCGTGCCCTCGATGACGAAAAGTTTTTTGAACGATGATGATCGCTACATCGAAACCTATTTTTCGCGCTGGCCTGATGTCTGGTACCATGGCGACTGGGCCAAGGTCGATGAAAACGGGCAATGGTATCTCTACGGGAGATCGGACGACACGATAAATGTCGCCGGAAAACGGGTGGGCCCTGCCGAGGTCGAGGCGGCACTCATCGCGCACCCGGCGGTCGTCGAGGCGGCAACCATCGGCACCCCGCACCCCATCAAGGGCGAGGCGCTCACCTGTTTTGCGGTGCTGGCGCCGGGCCATGCGCCCACGGATGAATTGCGCGAGGAGCTAAAAAGGGAGGCAGCCAAATATCTGGGCAAAAGCCTGCAGCCCGAGGAGATAAAATTCGTTGAGGCACTTCCAAAGACGCGCTCGGCCAAGATCGTGCGCGGGGCCATCAAGCGCATTTATCTTGGCGAGGACCCGGCGAATATTGATACGAGTTCCATTGAGGTACCCGAGTTCTTGATGGCGATCACAAAAGCAAAGTAGCCGATTATAAACTTTCTAACTCGTTTTTTATTGAAACTTCGCATGCCTAGAGCGTCTCACTCCCCAAATTTCTCTTCCTGTTTAATGAACACCATTCCACATGGTTTGATATTTTTCGCAAAAATACTGCCCTCTGATTTTATAATTTTTATATTAACCCGCGATTCTTACGCCTAATAACATCTTTTTCCCTTTCATCTATCTCATCGAGACGGATTGCCTGTTATGCTAACGCCTTCTCCGCCGAAAGGGAGGCTTTAGATTGAAAGCCGCCGATCTCAACATGACCCAGGATATTCTTGGGCATGCCCGCTTTCACTTCATTACCCTCACCCTGGAAGAAGAGGACCCGGCACTGGTCGAGGACATGGGCACGCTGTGCAAGATGATGGAGAACATGCATGTTATCCAAGGCCATCCGACGACAGAGGCCTTTCGCCGTGGACGCTTTCAATACCTTCGCGCCGAGCCATTAAAGAGCCGCGAAAAGGATATCCCGCACCCCGAAGTGGCCAAGGCTGATGTGTTGGTGCGCACCGAGTGCGCCACGCCAGAGACTCTTGAAAATTACGAGGAAGGGCTCCGGACGCTAATCGAGGAGCGCGGCGGCTCGGTGGAAACGCTACAAGGCATCCAAAAATCCAGAAGCTACACGAGCTATGCTATGACGCAATTTGCCTACGCACCTGCCCTCGCCCCGGCCTCGGGCGAGCATCTTCCCCTTGCGGTGGTGACGCCTCAGAGGAAAACGAGGGAGTGGTGGGAGATGGACTGGATGCGCCGCGAGAGTTTTTTCCTCCCCCGATATGACGCTAATGGTCGAATGGCCGCCAAAGGACACGCCCTGGCGACGGAGGCGGGCATTCCGTGCATCAACCGCCGCCTATTTCACCACCCCGAGGGCTACGGGCTGCCAGAGGGGTACGATTTTGTGGGCTATTTCGAATTCGCCGAAAAAAGCGCCGAGTCGTTTCGCTCGGTCATGGCCAGCTTGAGGAATACCTCGGTGAATCCCGAATGGGAATATGTAAAAGAAGGCCCCGAATGGTGGGGCCGCCGTGTGGGTCTGACCAAAGATCTATGGAGGAATTAATTTTAAATTTATGTTATTTTTTTTTTGAAATAAGGTCGCAATAAAAATAAAAATTATTCAATATTTTTTTAACCCATAGGACAGAATAAAAAATGGCATTTCGCAGTAAGACCTACGTTACCTACCACGACGATTTTTCCCGTGACATCAAGAGTGACGACGTCATGTATGTCAAAAAACTTCTTGATTGGAAAGTCCGGGATCAAGATCACATCAGTTACATCAACAGCCGGGAGAAAGCCTCCGCCATCGCCGACAAGGACCAACAACTCAAGCTGGTTCACGCCATCAAGGATCGGCTGGCGAACTCAACGAACCTTCTTGTGATCATGGAAACCACAGTAAAAGAGGACTCCCCGTGGGTAAGGTTCGAAATCGAATGGGCGGTGGATCACTGCAAGATACCGATCATTGCCGCTTATCAGGGATACGATACGGTCCTGGCGCCGGCCAATCTCGAGCATCATTGGCCACAGGCACTCGATTTGCGCATCAAAAACGCCACAGCCCAGGCGGTACACGTTCCCTTCAAGATGGAGCCAGTGCAAAGAGCGCTAGGGCAGTTCACCCACGACAACCTGCCCAAGGGCGGCCTCAGCGCCTACACCCAGGCCGCCTACGACCGCTGGGGGCTCAACAGCGAGGGGGAATGATCGCGCGGGTTCTAACTAATTTTTCAGGCGAAGAATAAAATTTCCTTTGATCTCCACCCTATCCTCGACACCAATGAAGGGAATTGGAGAGGGCGTCTTCACCTTGTAGTCCGAAAGAAGTATCGGCAAGAGGATTTCCGCACGAACCTCGTCTCCCGCCAAATGCACCCTCGCCAACACCGAAATATTTTTTTTGACTCCGTGAAATGAGAATTCACCTTCCACGTGAAATTCAAGCACTCCGTTTTTTTCACCCAGCCGCTTTACATTCATTGAGCGAAACTCCGCACTCGGATATTTCGACACCTCAAGCACGTCCGTACGCATGACCGAATCACGCATAAAGCTATCCGTCGTTATCGATTCTGTCCGGAAACTGAGACGAATTCGGGGAGATATGCCCTCCGAACTTTCTGCAACAAACAACTCGCCCGAATACTCCGGCACAAGGGCATCAAAATCATGAAGCGTGGAGCGAACAAACGCCGCCACACGACCCTTGGCGGGGACAACCACATACGCACCCGTCGAAAACACCGCGGCATCTGCTGGTAAGGTTGGCAGAGTCCATACAAAAACAGACACAAAAAAAACTGACCGGAACATCTTCATGAAACGCATACCTAATTCATCTCCTCTCGATTCCCCAATCTCGGCCAGAAATCATGATGACGGCAGGCAGGAAAAGCAAATCACAGAGAACCGCCACCAGTATCGTCACCCCCGTGAAGACCGAAAAATATACGACCGGAATAAAGTTCCCGATGAGCCCGATGGAAAAACCGCCCACAAGAATGAGCGCCGCTGCCGCTATCGGCTTTCCCGCAATCCGAATGGTGCGGCTCACAGCCTCATCTCTCGCCGCCCCCTTCTCGCGCTGCAAACGGAACGTATAGAGAAAATGGATGGTGCCATCCACCACAAGGCCCATGGCAACACTCGATATCATCGCTGTCGGCACATTCAATGGAATGCCCAGCCAGCCCATTAGACCAAACACTACGCCGATGGGTATCAAATTCGGTATCGCCGAGAGAAGCATTACGCCAAAAGATCGAAACAAAATCCCGATAGCGGAAAGAACAAATACTACCGCAAGAAAAAGCCCGACGACCTGCCTGGATACCAATTCAATAGACATATTAGAGAGCAAAAGCGCATTCCCGGTCATGCGGACCCGTAGCCCCTCCCCTATCTTCTGCCGCGTGTACGCTTTAACACGATCAGAGAGTTCCTGAATTTTCAAGCTACCAACAGACTTCATGCGCGCGGCGATCCGAAGCTTTGTGAAATCAGCGTTAATCCACTGCCCCAGGCGACGCCCCTGGGACGAAGTGTCCCCCGCCACCATCGCGTACAAAAGTTTTCCCTCGGCCCCGGGCGGAACAGACTTTCTCCCCGGCCCTAAGCCACTCGAAAAAATAAGCCCGTCCACTATTGAATATGTTTTCGTCACCGAGGGAAATGACTCCAAAAAATCCTGGAGTCCAGCTACTTTTCGCAGCGTATCCGGATCAACCACTTTTTCGCCGCTCGTTTTATCTATCATCACCTCAAGCGAATTTACCCCGCCCATATAACGGTCAACAAATCTGGTCGCCTGATACAGCGGCGCGCTCTGGCGAAGAGAATTGATGATATCCGTGTCCACATCGAGGCGCATCAAACCGAACCCTGCCCCCATGGCAACAAAAATTGCCATGCCCACCACAGCCCACGGATATCTACTCACAACAAGAACAACCCATTCAATCGACCTATCAAGGAGTCCACGCGCATTCGAAATCCTCATTGCCATTCCTCGGCGGGCAAACAAAATGACAAGAAGCGGAAAAACACTTACCGCCAGAAAAAATGAAATCATCACACCACCGGCAGTAAAAATGGCAAATTCTTGAACGGCGGGTACTCCCAGCGTGGCCGTAGCCAGAAGCCCCCCTGCGGTCGTTAGCGCAGCCAGAAAACAGGGCGCCAGAACAATTTGAAGAGCGCTCTGCATAGCCTGCCCGGAGGACATCCCCTCTCTGCCAAGCCTGGCAAAATGGCTCAAAAAATGAATCACACTTCCAAGCGTCACTATCATCACCACAGGCGCGATAAGACCCGTCACCGTATTCAGCTCTTTTCCCGCGAATGCGAACAGACCAAGAGTCCAGAGCAACGAGCACCCCAGGAGCAACAACACAAGAGCCGTGACAAGCAAGTTTCTAAAAATGGCAAATATAATTACGCCAATGAGAACAAACATGAGAGGAACAATCCGCTGCTGATCTTCGCGCACAAAGGCGGATATGTCGTTTTTCTCGACAGGAATTCCCGCTATATACATACGGGCACCGTTTAAAGCATGGCCAGATGACAGTTGGCGAATCGCCTGAACGATCCGCCCCCTGTAAACGCGATCCCCTTCGAGATGTTCAAGCCAGATAATCAGAGCCAAAGAGCGAAAATCACCCGAGGCCAGAACATTCGAATAAGCGGGGTTCTCTACAAGAATCCGGCGCGCCTCCTCCTCGTCAAGTTCCTCGTCCTTGTCCCCGGATGGGCGAAGCGGACTTTGCACCATACGAACATGCGGTATACGCCGCGCCTTTTCCGCAAGCGCCTCGATTTCCTCAAGCACCTTCTCGCCGGCAGGCTCAGGAAGCCGAAATGCCCCTACGATGAATTCATCGCTCCCGAAAATTCGGCGGAACTCTTCAAGGTACCCGTAGGCCGGATCGGCCTTAGACAACATTTTCTCGTTCGAGGAATCCACTTTGAGTCCTATAATCTGATACCCGAAAAATAAGGTAAGAGCGGCAAAAGCCACTAGAACCCATTTCGCCCTCCTCATCAGGAAAGATTCGTACATGCCTGGAACCTTTTCTAGAAATACTCGAAAAACCTAAAGGACACTCTTATCCAGAGAAGGTAGAAAAAGGAAAGGAGCAAGGGGGACGGATTCACTACCCGACGATTTCACTCTGACATAAAACCATCGGCACCCCGCCTCTGGGCGTAAAATAGGGCCTAGAACCAGAATATCAATCCAGCAGCTAATTTTGAAAATACTGAAGGGCGTAAAAGCGCCCTGGGCGGAATATAGTTCCCGCTCAAGCCAACTAATAAATCGGCCACCTCGGGGCTTCGCTTCAAGAATGCACCGAATCGATTAACCAGCCTCTCGCGCCTGATGAGCGCCTGAAAAGCCTGCCAGACCACTCGCTTTCCTCTCTCCCACCCAGCGCGTTCCAGACCATAGCGCTCCAGGGCTGATGCCGAAAAATCCCCCATGGCCAAAGCCTCAAGGGCGACATCTGCAGCCAACTCGCCCGAGCGCATCGCCGCATAGATACCCTCTCCGGTGAAGGGATCAAAAAAACCACCCGCATCTCCGACAAGCATCACACGCTCCGCCCAAGAGCGATGAACCGCCACCCGAAGCGGCATCAACACCTTCAACTCGCCACACAATTGAGCCCCGTCGAATCGTTTTCCAAGATGGGGCGCAGAAGCTATAACCTCCTCGGCCCGATCTTTTTCGCGCCCGTGCCAGCGCCGAATCACATCCACATCATCGACCAATGCCAAATTACACACACCATTGGGCAAAAGGTTCAAAGCACAATAAGCCCCATTGGAGAGAATGTGCATCTCCCCTCTTTCCTGCATTCCGGCGACTCCTGAAAAGAAACCGTGGATCACCCCACGCGGACGGCCGGGTGTGGGCGCCGACATCCCCAAAAAACGAGCGACGGAGGATGCGCGTCCATCCGCCCCGATTACAATGGCCGCGCGGACAGAAACCGGCTCATCATTACCCTGCAAACGAAAAGAAAGACGCGCACTGCCTGCCTCCATATGAAGGGCTACAAGCCGCGCACCCCACCAGATTTCCGCACCAAGCTTTTTAGAATTTTCAACGAGTATTCCGTCAAACTGGGGCCTCGATATGGAAATTCCGTTTTCTCGAAATCCTCGTCGGCCCTCGTAGTCAGGAAATTGTGTTTCGAGGCGTGCGCCGTTCGGCCCGGCAAGAACCATCCCCCGAACCTCACCGTGAGGTGCCGCCTCGATCATCTCACGAACGCCAACACGCTCTAGAATTTCAAATGCCTGGGGACAAATAAATTCGCCGCATATTTTTTTCTCAGGGCGAGCGTTTTTTTCCGCAAGCAGCACCTTAAATCCAGCCCGGGCCAACAGTGCCGCAGAAATGGCGCCAGCAGGACCGCCGCCAATTATGGCAACATCAAAATCATTGTCCGTCATCACACATCCACCTTTTCCGTTGCAGAACAGTGGCGCTCGCTCATCGATTAGGCCAGATAATCAACAATTGTTCGATACTGAAGCCGGGGCCCATCGCCAGCAAAAGCCCGGTGTCCCCCGCCTTCGTCTCGCCAGAGGAAAGCGCTTCATCAAGAATCATCAAAATCGTTGCAGACGAAACATTTCCACACTCGTTTAGAATTTTCCGAGAGTAATGCAACGCCTCCTTCGTCACCCCGAGTTCATCCCGGTAGACCTCAAGAATCCGCTTACCGCCCGGATGAAACAACAAATGGTCGATTGCCTCCAGCGATAGTTCATTGCAGCCAAGAAATGCCTCGACAATGGGCCGCACCCTTGCTTTCACAGCCTGCGGGATTTCCTTTGAAAGAATAATTTGAAATCCAGCGTCACTCAAATTAAAGCCCATCAAATCCATCGATCCGGGGAGCGTGACGGTGCGAGAATCGACAAGTTCAGGAGCCCCCTCTCGTGGCTCTCCGCCCAGCACCGCCGCCGCCGCGCCGTCGCCAAAAATTGCCACCGAAACAATATTGTCCATCGATAGATTGTCGAGCTGAAAAGTCAGGGTAGGAAGTTCAACCGAAACGAGGAGAACACGATGATGCGGAAAACCTAGCAGGTACTCCCGTACCCGCGAGAGGCCCACCGCCCCGGCGGCACACCCCATCTCGGTGATGGGCAGCCGCTTCGTCTCGGGGCCCATCCCTAACTCGTCTATGAGGTAGGCATCCACGGAGGGAATCATAAAACCAGTACAAGAAACAGAAACGAGAAGATCGATATCGGCGGGCTCAATACCAGCCGCCTCGATGGCCCGCCGACTCACCTCGGCGCCCAGGCGAATCATCCCCGCCTCGTATATCTGGTTGCTCTCTGTGAGCGACTTGGGTCGGAACACATCTTCAATAGGAAGAACCGAGGACCGCCAACCCACCTCGGCGTTCCGATTCATCCTAACCGCGATGTCGGGATTGCCCCCCCGGCTCTCAATCCAGTCTGAAATCCAAGGCTCTGCCTCGG
>JABJAL010000026.1 GCA_018669005.1 Nitrospinaceae bacterium | reverse complement strand
GCGGCTTCTACGGCGACAAAGTCGGCAAGCGCAAGATTATTCTCTGGGGTATGTTCGTCGCGCTCGCCGGGATGGTTGGATTCCTCACCCTCCCGCTCACCTACGGCTTTGCCATGCTTCTGCTCATTGGCGCCGGTAATTTTATACCTATGGGCGTCTCGGTGGCCTACGCCCAGGAGCTCATGCCAGAGCACAGGGGTTTTGCCAGCTCGATTTTTCTGGGCGGCGGTTGGTTCATATCCGCCTTCACATCGGCCCCCATCGCGATGGCGGCCGAGTCCTACGGCCTTTTGAATGTTTTTTGGGTGCTGCCGCTATCGCTGGCCATCGGGGTGGCGCTCGCCTTTAAATTGCCGCGAGTGGCTTAAAATAAGAATTGCCATGGCCCGTCAAAGCTGAAACGATTAAGACCATCAACCGAACCTCGCGGGGGATGGTCTTATGCAAAAGGCAGCTTTTCTCTTCACAGTATTCTTGATGACACATATCAGCCCGGCAGATGCGGCACCCTCCGCCAAGGGAGCTGTCCGCGTCGATCTCGAACTCGTACTCGCAGTCGATGTCTCGGGCAGCATCGATGAAACAGAATCGCGTCTCCAGCGAAAAGGCTATGTAGAGGCCTTCACCTCGCCCGAGGTTCTCTCCGCAATTCGCTCGGGCTTCCACAAGCGAGTCGCCGTCACCTATTTCGAGTGGGCCGGGTACGAGCACAACCTTACCATCGTCGACTGGACCCTCGTCTCGGGCCCCGATAGCGCCCGAAAATTTGCCAATGCGCTGGCCGCAAAACCTCTCGGCGTTGGTCCCTACACCTCGATCAGCGGCGCCATTGAATATGCCATGCCCCTTTTCGAAAAAAACAAATTCGCGGGCACCCGGCAGGTCATCGACATATCGGGCGACGGGCCCAACAACAGCGGTCGCCTCGTAACCACCGCTCGCACAGAGGCGCTTCAAGCCGGGCTCACCATCAACGGCCTTCCCATCATCAACACCCGCCCGAGCCGCTATGGCAACCCGCCCATGCCGAACCTCGACCTGTATTACAAAAAATGCGTTATCGGCGGCCCAAGGGCTTTCATCGTCGTCGCAGAGGATTTTCGCTCCTTCGCCAAAGCCATTCGTAAAAAACTGGTGCTCGAAATCGCGGGGCGCGCGCCATCCACCTCCCGAAGCATCGCCCGCAAGAGCCGCCGCATGGCTGGCGCTCATCTGGTTTCTCGCACCGCCCCTCCCTGCAATATCGGGGAGAGTCGCCGCCAATTCTGGTCGTCAGACTACTAGATGGCCTTACGGGCCCATCCCAAACATCCCCCCGCGCCAGTCTGATTCGAGCCAGAATTAATCGTTTTTAAAGGGAATTGGGGATTTTTCAGTGCACCGCCGTTTCACCGATTTGCCCCGGATCGACATCTGCCCTATATTTCAGATGCGACACGGATCGCCAAACTTGTTACTTTTCAGTCTGTTCCAGAAGGCACCTTCGCCTATTTGAAGTAATGAGTTCAATAATAATAACGGACCCGAAAAGGAACTCTCCATGCGCGCCGCCCGCTTATGGTCTTTAGGAAAAACAATCCCCGCCTGGCTCATAGTGGTCGCGTTTCTCATCTCAACTGTGTCCACTGTCGGGGACGCCCTTGCCGCCTATGGCGAGGCATTCGGCCTCGGACTCGGCATGAGCCAGGAGCAGGTCCTCTCCCTCGGCACGGAGCTTGAGGAGAGTGGCATTTCCGAGACTTGGGGCCCGCGCTACCGGGTCAAGAAATTACCCAGGCCCTTTGGGGACGAGCGATGGGTCTGGCTCTACTTTGGAAACAATAACCGTCTCTTCAGGATTGTCGCCGAGCTGGCCGATGGCGGCGCCGCCTATGATTCAAAAAATGCCCTTCGCCGCTACAAAGAGATTAAAGACAACCTTTCCTCGCGCTACGCCAAAGTCACCTCGCGCGAGCAGCTCATTCCCGAGGGGGAGCCCTGCTTCAACCCGCCTACTCTCACGCATGCCGGCGGCGAGGCCCTTGAGGCCAAGGCGCGGGAAGCCTACGAGATTGCGCTCGATTCGGGCGGGCACCACAGCCTGATATCGATGATGCATTTTTGCACGATAAAAAATTGGACCGCCGAATATGACAAATCCGACACCTATGTAACCTTAACCCTCTCGCCCAAGGACGCACGTCCCGAAACCTCCTGGGCCTTCATCCACATCAAGGTCGAGAGCAAATCGCTTGCAGAGGATTTTCGGCGGGCGCGCTCGGCCCCGCTCGCTGGCAGGCGGGAGAGCCGAAAAACCCGCTCTGCCGCCACCCCGAAATAATCTCTGGCAGAGCGCCCGCCAGGTGGGAGCTCTTGCCAAACCAGATGCCAAAAGTTTGGAAGCTTATCCCGCACCCACGGGAAACGCTCCCGGGCCTACATCGTCATGAAATGAATGGGCCGCTTTCCCTCCCGAACCTGC
>JABJAL010000025.1 GCA_018669005.1 Nitrospinaceae bacterium | reverse complement strand
TGGGAAAATGGCTCACTGTTGCATTCATCATCGAGGCGATTATCGTCCACTATGTCGACCCATCGTGGATTAGCGTGGCCCTTGGTGGCAATCAACCCTTCGCCATCCCCCTTGCAACGGCCATCGGGATTCCGCTCTATACCTCGGGCGTGGCATCGATACCCATCACCCAGGGACTAGTCTCCAGTGGCATGTCGCCAGGAGCTGCAATGGCTTTCCTCGTTGCCGGACCAATCACGACGATTCCCTGCATGATGACAGTCTGGATGATGGTGAAAAAGCCGCTTTTCTTCTACTACCTGAGTGTTGGCATCATAGGCTCGCTCGCGGCGGGCTATCTCTTTCAGTTCCTCATGGTCTAATCGCCGCCCCAAGCCATCCTGAACATCTACCGGCGGCGATGTAGCTTTTTTAATCTAAAGGGGGGATATCTCGATCCTGCTCCCTACATTACACACCAACCATCATCGACAATCATGTCCAACCCGTGGACGGCGCTCGCCTCATCCGAGGCCAGAAACACGGCGGCCCCGGCCATCTCCTCGACCGTGATATAGGCGCGACCCGTTGGCGTAAAACTCGCCATTAGCTTCACGAATTCTGGATCGTCCTGAAGATGCTGATTGAGGGGGGTGGCAGTGTTGCCTGGAGAGATACAGTTGACGTTAATCCCTTCTTTGGCAATCTCGGCAGCCAGCGCCTTGGTGATCATCACGACCCCCCCCTTGCTCGCGCAGTAGGGCAGCGCATTGGGAAAGGCATGCGTTCCCGCGATTGAAGCCGTGAAAACAATTTTGCCGTACTTTTTTTTCTTCATGATAGGAATCACCGCCTGGGAAAGCAGAAAATTTCCCTTCAAGTTGATGTCGATAACGGTGTCCCATTCATCTTCGGTATATTCCTCAGCCGGCTTGTTGATCATGACTCCAGCGTTACCCATCAGGATATCCACCGTCCCGAAGGCCTGGGCCACGCCGCTGACCATCGCATCGACTTCAGCCTTTTTTGAAACATCGCATGGAAATGCCTGGGCCACACCGCCTGCACCCTCAATTTCTTTCACCACCGCCGCGCCGCTCTCTTTTGTCCGGTTCACCACGGCGACCTTGGCCCCCTCGCGCCCGTAAGCCAAGCTAATCGCCTTTCCAATCCCCAACGAGCCGCCCGTAACGATGGCAACCTTATCCTTTAGTCTCATGCTACGCTCCTCCTGTTTCAGCATCCCAAAAAGTTGTATTCATACACTCTCGGCAAGCGAGGCTCTCCTCTTTCCGGTCCTCGCCTCATCGACGGCGCCATCCTCCCCGATCACTACGCCATACACTTCGAAGGCGCGCTCATTAGATATCCAACCCTCGTCTACGTCATATTTCACCTGTTCGGCGGGCCGTTCAATTGGCGGGCCGTAACCCCCGCCGCCCGATGAATAAGAAACAATCTTCTCCCCCGGCTTGAGGATAATATCCTCACAGGCTGGCAGTTCGACCAGATCGCCATCAATCGTGCGATGGTAGTTTCTGATCCGCGCACCATCGTGACCGCCTCGCGTTCCTTTGGCATTGTTGATCGCACCGTCCGCCACATAGACAACTTCCAGATCGCCACCGCCCACCGGGCCGTACTCGCAATAGCCCGACGGCGCGCCAATCGTACGCCCAGCGCCTTCGGTATCCGCAACGAGTTTTCTCTCATTCACTAAAAACGGAAAATGAAGTTCATCAAGTTCAACGCTGTCGATAAAACACATGCCAGAGTTTCCCGCGTGACATATCGTCAACCAGGCATCGGTCTTCGCCGCCGCCGCCCCGCCCGTATCGAGCAGAAAAATCTGGTTCACAAACGGCTCATCCCCGTTCCGGGGATCGACACCCGAGATGACCCCCAACGAGGCGGGGAAAATCGGGCCACACTCGGCGAGTCCGAGTCCGTCCTTTATTTTCGAGAACGCTCGCTGCACGGGGTTCGTCACCCTGTCGGCGAGATTCGTCGTCGCCACCGACATACTAGTTGGGTGTTTGCCTCCGCCCGCGATACAACCGTCTCGAATATGCACCTTGAGTCGCCTGAAACTACCCGCATTCGTAGGCACCGGCTCCTCGATGCTGTTGAACACAGCAATCATCGCCCCCGTTCGGGCGCATCCCTCGCTCAAGTTCAGGCCGCAAGGCATAGTGTCCGGGTTATCGCGAAGATCCACCTCAATTCGGGCCTTTTTGCTGTCGATACTAACCCCCACCTTAATCGGAATTCCTCCATCCGGAGTGCCGGGAACAGGATCGTGGGTGCTCGTCGCCGAGGCGGTACCGCTCGGCATCTTTTTGATAGCGGCGATCATGACCTTCTCACTGTAGTCGAACCATTCTTCTGAAAAGGTATGCAGTGCCTCCCAGCCGTATTCTTCGGCCATCGCCAGTACCTCGCGCTCGCCGATTCGCGCCGCGCCTATCATGGCCAGATAATCCCCCCGCCATTGCACCGGCACCCTGATGCGCATCTGGCACATTCGAATAACATCCTCAATGTCCTCATAATCCTGCTGAACCTTCACAGCCGGAAATATCAGCGCGCCCTCCTCGTAAACGTCCCGCGCATGACCCATATAAGTCGTCGGCTGACCATTTCCGCAGTCGGCCTGATGCGCCTTAACCCACACGGTGAAGTGGTGCACTCCTTTTTTGTCGATGACGGGAATTAGAATCGTATGGTCGGCAGGGTGCGAGCCGCCATGATATGGTGAGTTATGCAAAAAAGCATCACCGCGTTTGAGTTCAGGATGAAGATCCATCATTGCCCGCGCCATGATGTCCGCACCACTCAAAACGTGAATCGGCAGCGTCTCGGCACCAGTCAACAGTTCACAGTCCCGGGTTACGATGCTCGTCGAAAAATCCTTGGCCAGATTGAGCACTCCCGATCGTCCTGTCCGCAAAAGGGTGTTGGCCATCTTTGTTGTGATGGATTCAAAACGCTTGCTCAAAACGGCCAACGTAACCGGGTCCATATCCACTCTCTTAGAGGCGCTGGAGACCGACTTTTTCTTCACAGATTTCTTCATTTTTGTTCTGGGCTTCGCTTTCGCTCTTGCCATGACTAGCACCCCTTCACAAATCTTTTTTTGTGACTTCGCCTAAACCTCTATCACTAAACTTCCGCTTCTCGTCCGCCTCGCCGTAGAATTAGGCTCGATGACAACCGTCGTGAACGGCGACTCGATAATGGCGGGGCCTTTGATGGAAGCACCCAGCTTCATGCTTTCAAAAAGAACAACCCGTGTGTTCACAGAGCCCTTCTTTCCGAAAAACGCTTTTCGTCTAGCAGGAAGCTTTGCCTCAAATTTTTTCTCATGACCAAGCTTCCCGAACTTCCCCTCTCTTAACTTGCAACGCGCGATAGCACGCCAGCCGACGAATTCAACGTCCGAGCCCGGATCGCGAACCGCAAAAATTTCATCGTGCGCCTCGTCGAAGTCCTCACGTACCCTCGCGACCTCTTTCATAGATTTGAATCGCTTTAAAATGATGGGGAGATCGATCTCCCAAATCTGATGTCGGTAGCGGGCTTCGGCGAAAATTTCAATCGAATGCTCAATCGCCCCCTTGCCGGGCCCTTTGATGAATTCCTTACATTTTGTGACTAGCCCGCCCAGAGTTGCGTTCACGCCATCGAAATCAAAATCAACCGAAGATGAATAATGAAGGGCCCGAAAATCGGCATGCAGATCGCTCATCAAGGCGCCTGCGGCTGAAAGCGCTGCGCCAACCTCGGGAATTACCACCTGATCGCATCCAAGCCGCCTAGCGATAGCCACTGAATTGAGACCCGCCGCCCCACCACCACCGACAAGAACCGCGCTCCGGGGATCAATCCCTTGGTCGATAGTAATCTCCTCAATGGCACCCACCATGTTTTCAGTAGCAAGCCGAAGGATTGCAGCCGCAGCTTCCTGAAGACTCAAGTCCAACGGCTTCGCCACATCGGCGCGAACTGCACTCTCTGCACGAGCGGCGTCAAGTTTCATCGCACCCCCCAGGAAATAGGCTGGATCTATATGCCCGAGAATGAGAGAGGCATCTGTCACGGTGGGTCGCTCGCCGCCTCGCCCGTAACAGGCAGGACCTGGCACAGCTCCCGCGCTCTCGGGTCCGACGTGAAGTAGCCCCCCGTCGTCCACCCAGGCGAGACTTCCACCTCCGGCGCCAATGCTTTTCACATCCACCGAAGGGAACCCGACAATATGGCCTCTGTAGCGTTGGCCGATCCAGGTCTCGGGCGTCATCGGTATCGTTCCCCGGCGGACAAGGCTGACGTCGTAGGTCGTACCACCGGTGTCCGCCACGATGGCAGTTTTAGTTTTGGCATCTGCCTGGGCAAAATGGCGGCCAGCAATGGGCGCCATCGAAGGGCCCGAGCCAATTGCGTGGATCGGAGCATCGATTAGATCGCGCACATCCATCACGCCCCCTTGCGAGGTAAGCATTAGAAGCCGCCCAGAGAATCCGGCCCTGGACAATCGATCCGATAGCCCTCCAAGGTAGCGGTTCATTAAGGGTTTTAGAGATGCGTCGATACAAGCCGAAGACGCCCGGCGGTATTCGCGGAGAATTGGATTGAGTATGTGCGAGAGGGTGTAGGGCACGCCCGGCAGGTGTTTTTCTAAAAGCTCTGCGATGCAATTCTCGTGCGCCGAGTTCACTGTTGACCACAGGAGACACACGCCGACTGATTCGACTTCGAGCTTTTTAAGAGATTCGATTATCGATAGCGTTTCCGCCTTATCAAGCGGCTGGACCACTTTTCCATCAGACGCGATGCGCTCAGGCACCTCGAAGGTTAACGCCCTCGGGATGTAGGGCTTCGGGAAGGGAGCAAGAAAATTAAACGGCTCAATGCGTCCACCTTCTCTTAAAACGAGGACATCAGGATGGCCCTTAGTCGTGAGAAATGCGGTGCGGGCGGTGTTGCCGGTGATAATGGCGTTAATGGCATGCGTGGTACCGTGAATGAAAAGGTCGCCCCGCGAAAGAAGCTCTTGTATGGATAAGGAAAAACTCTCGGCGGCGGCGGAAACAACATCCAGAATCCCTTGTACGGGATCATCCGGCGTCGTCGCTGCCTTGAACATATGGAGCACACCCTTGTCGTCCTCCATCACCAGATCGGTGAAAGTGCCCCCGGTGTCCACTGCAAACCGCATTGATCGCTCCTCATCTCAATTGATCTTCGCGCACGTCCACATGTGCCACACTTATATATTCGGATGGCGCGATTATATCTTATAAATTACGTCAATTCGAATGAGAGAAACGGACTTAACTGTCCGAGGGACCATTCGGCTCCAGAACTACCTTGATCGCACCATCGAGTTTATCTTCCATCATTTCAAGCCCCTCGATTGCCCTATCGAGCGAAATCCTGTGGGTCAGCATGGGTCCTATATCAATTCTCCCGGAGGCGACAAGCTCAAGGCACTCGGCAAATTGCCCTGCATAGCGTCCGCGCGCGCCCTTAATAACAATCTCAAGCCGCCGGACGTCCTCGGCAGGAATCGGTATTTTGTCCCCGGCAAAAACACCCATCACAACAACTGTACCATTCCGCTTCACGATGCGGCAGGCCTCGGCGAGCGTTATTTCCTGGGTGCCGCCAACGGCCTCAATCACCTTGTCGAAGCCCGAGCCACCTGTTAGCTCGTCCAGGCGCGTCATGAAATCCGCTTCCATTGGATTCACAACAGCATCCGCACCCATCTTTCGCGCTGCCTCCAGCCGATATTCAACCGTATCCGAGATGGCAACGAAAGCCCCCTCAGCCTTGGCAACCGCGAGGGCACATAGGCCGATGGGACCCGCCCCTTGAATAGCCACGCGCTCGCCCTTCTGGACACCACCAACATCCCGAACTGCATGATAAGCCGTCGCAAGGGTTTGCATGACTGAGCCTATAGTAAAGGACACCTCATCTGGCATTGGAACAACACACGCCGCCGGGACAGAGACATATTCGGCATAGGCGCCGTCAAGGGTATTGCCAATTGATTCGAGCGAAGTGCAAAGATTAGGTCTCTCTGTGCTACAGAATTCACACTCGCCGCAAACGATCAAATTCTCCACACAACAGCGATGGCCAATCGACATGCCCGATACGCCCTCACCCAGCGCCACGACTTCGCCCGCGAACTCGTGGCCAAGCACCACGGGCAACCGCACCCCGGCAAACAACCCGCGCCAGGCGTGGATGTCTGTTCCACACAGGGCGCAGGCACGCACCCGCACCAAAACCTCGCCGGGCCCCGTATCGGGAACGGGGCGATCTTCGTACTTGATGCGGTTTGGCGCCTCAAGCACCACCGCCGCCATTGTGTCGGGAAGTTTTCCGCTTGACATGGGAGCTCCTATACCATCGTTGCGCCGCCGTTGGCGTCAAGAGTGACACCTGTGACGTAGCTCGCCTCGGGGCTGCACAGAAAAAGAACCGCCTCGGCAATTTCATCGGGCTCAGAGAGCCTGCCCACGGGCGTGGTCTTCTCGATGTGTGCAATGCGCTCTTGGCTGCGGATGCTCCTCGTACGCGGAGTGAGGACGTTCGCGGGAGCGACTGCGTTGACGGTAATGCCGTGGGGACCAAGCTCACTCGCCGCCTGACGCGTGAGGCCGAGCACCCCAGCTTTGGCCGCCGTATAATGCGGCGGATTGGGATTCACCCCGCTTCGCGCGGCCATGCTCGAAAGCGAAACAAAGCGGCCATAGCCACCCTCGATCATGAGGGGCGCAGCTACTTTAAGAAGATAAAACATGGATTTAAGGTTCGAGTTCACTACGGCGTCCCAAGCATCGACAGGGCAATCGAGAAGACTCACGTACTTAGGAAATCCACCTGCGCTATGAACAAGGATGTCGAGCCGACCGTGGCGGTCCTTGAATCCCACGACCGCGGCCTGCGTTTGCTCCCAGTCGGTCAGGTCCGCCTTGATATAAACGGCCTGCCCACCCGAGTTTCCGATGTCCTCGGCGACGCGTCGACCACCCTCCTCATTAAAGTCACATATAGCAACAGCCGCGCCACCAGCCGCTAGTTTTCGAGCACACGCCTCACCGATCCCCGTCGCGGAGCCAGTGACAAACGCGCTTTGACCCTTGAATCGATTCGCATCCATTTCAAACCTCGATCAAAAAAGAGCTAGACGCCTCAAACAAGCGCCCAATTCTTGACGGAACAGCTACTCAAAAATTGAAGACATCAATCTTCTTACTGGATAAACCGAGAAGCGTAAAGCCTTACCCGAAGTGCTCAAGCAAGGTAGCGCACCAAACTGAAGGAGACCTAAAACCAAATCACTCGCCCCATGAAATTATTTTCCGAGGATAGTTTTTTAGTTGAATACGGACAGGCATTAAGCGCGGCTGAACAAATAACAGAGAGCCGATTAAAGCGCTAGAGGAAAATACATATCTTTGATCTCGAATAATATCTGGCGCAACTATGATGCGCGGGCATCACTACCGGAAGACTGTTGAAGCGCTACCGAAAATGTTGAGCCTCTTTCAATCTCGCTCTCAACTTTGATTTTCCCTCTATTTTTCTCAACAAGTTCCTTGCACATCAAAAGGCCGAGTCCGGTTCCTTTCTCGCCTTTGGTTCCGAGTGTCGTATTTTCCTTTGACAATCCAAAGATTTTTCCCATTTGCTCCGGCGTCATACCGACACCCAAGTCCGAAACGGTAAGGTTAGCCTCGATGCTCCCAAGCTTTCCACCCAAATGGCCGCCTATGGTAATTTTTCCGCCTTCATTCGAAAATTTTATGGCATTGTTCGTCAAGTTTCGGATAACGATGTCGAGCATGTTTTCATCGGCGTAGGCGGTGAGCCCTTCGGGAACCAGATTTTCAATAACCAATCCCTTTCCTTGCGCAACAGGGCTCAATAAATCCACCGTTTTTTGGGCAACTTCCTTAAGGCGCAATTCCTTGGGCTCGAATTTCACCTGATCCATCTGAAGTCGGGCCCACTCCAGAAGATTTTCCAGGAGCGCAAAAGTCCGCTTCGCTGAATCGTTTATCCTGGATATAAAATCGCTTGACTGCTCTGGCGTTATGGCATCGCCCAGATTCACCATCATCTCAGTCAGGCCGATGAGTGTTGTAAATGGACTTCTAAGATCATGTGCGATTATCGAGAACAGCTTGTCCTTCATGTCAGACAACTCTTTCATCGAATCCCTCGCCATCTTGAGTTCAAGATGGTTCTTGACACGGGATAACACGACAAAAGGATTGATGGGTTTAGTGAGGTAATCTATGGCCCCGCATTTGAGTCCTTTCTCCTCGTCTTCCTCTTTGTCCATACCAGTAACAAAAATAACGGGAATGTCCCGGGTACCCGGATGAGATTTAAGCATTTCACAAACCTCGTAGCCATCCATATCGGGCATGTCCACATCAAGAAGAATAAGGTCGGGCTGCTCCACCTCGGCAGACCAGAGCGCCTCGGAGCCGGTTGAAGCCGTATATATCTCGTGTCCCGAACCGAGAACAGACTTGAGAATATTAATATTCGTCCTCATGTCATCAACAATCAAAATTTTACTCATGCCCTCGGACACTAAATTACTCTCCATATTGAATACGGCATTTTGAAAAACCGCCCCGAAATGACAAATAAAAAAACTCGCAAAAAAATTCAAAACCACCGAAACCCTTTGAAGCATTGTCTATGCTAATAAGAATCATACCACCTGAAGGCAAGAAGAATATTATTAAACCATCTAACTATTTCGTTTAAATACAAATGAAATACAGGAGTAAATGATTGATAATTCCATATTGGGAATATGACTACCAGATTTGATTTTGCGTTGTGCCTAAACTATTACCCAAATTTTAATTTTCTAAAATACTTCAGGTTACAATTCTCCATACACACACCCTCATGTCCTGAAAGCGGTGATGAGAACTCCGCCCATTACGACCATGACTGCGGCCACAACAGTGCGCCACGTAATCCGCTCAAGCTGCCCCAGAAAAAGGTAACTGACGAGAAGCACCCAGATAGGAGCGGTGCGGCTAAGGGGCAAAGTGGTGGAAATGGGGGCAAGTACGAAGGCAGTGGTCAAGAGGAAAGCGGTCATGATGTTGATGCCTCCGGCGGTGATGAGCCACAAGACGTCCCGACGGAGGGGCTGTTCGACTTTCCATTTAGGAAGAAGGGGCTTGCCAGCGATGAGCAGCACATTTCCCGCCGCAAATCCCACAGCCAAAGCAACACCCGGCGTTTTTTGGTATGCGAAGGCAAGCTTGACGAATATAGGTGCCACGGCGTAGGCCACCGAAGCAATAAGGGGGAAGATCAGAGCTCCTCGGAACCAAGCTCTAAACGATTGAGATTCATCCTCCCGAATACTTAGCAGCCACACCCCGCTCACGATGAACACCGTACCGATGAGCACCGAGAGGCCCGGCGTTTCACCGAGGACGACGATGGCAATGAGTGTCGCCCAAATGGGTGTCGCAGATGAGATGGTTACCGAGCGATTCAGCCCCATTTTCGTTATGCCAATGAGGTGGGAGATTCGACCTATACCGGGGCCGGCGATACCCATGGCAACAAACCACAGGAGCGGGATAAGAGTGGCATCTTGAAGAGTACCCCGATAAAGGGAAACGGCGATCCCCCCCAGACTGACCATCACGTTGATAATTAGCGCGGATAAGAAAGGGGAGGCTGTTCGCATACCCTGGCGAATACACCCTTGGCCTAAAGCGAAAATGAGAGCGGAGCTGATGGCCATCAACTCCCCGAGCCCTACGAAACGAATCCAATCCATCAACAATCCAAAAGCCATAGCCACGATTTAGGTGACGACCGCTAAAAGCCGGGCAACATTAAATCACATAAAACACCCGGATACATTTAAGGGAATAAAGAGCTGCATTAATCAGAATTTTTAGATAAGAAAGAGTGCCTCAGGTTTTTACCCACTATTCAGCTACCCTTAAACTTTTTTGCCTTGCCCGCCTATCTTCTCCATCATACCCCATTTAACAAGGGTTCGATTTTCGATTGGCTGAAAAAAAACTTTTTCAAGAAAATAACCAAAAATTCCAAGCACCGCGATAGCCACTACCATAAAGGCCGTGTCGAAGTATTCCGAGGTATCGAATATGCCAGCCGAAAGACCCCACCTGATCCCAGCCAAAGCTTCTGCGCCCACGCCCGCACGCCATGCCCTAGCTAGGCCAATGCGCAAACCACTCAAAATCATAGGCAAAGAACCGGGAAGCACCACCGTGCGGAAAATGGTCATCTTATCTGCATTCATAGATTGCGCCGCACGAACCCAGACAGGATTAATTGTTTTGACGCCAGTCCACACAGCGATACAAATGGGCAGGAACGAGGCAAATGCCGTGATCAGGATAACCGTCTGCTGGCCATTTCCAAACCAGATAACAGCGACGGGAGACCAAGCAAGAGCTGGAATAGGGAGCAACACCGATAAGAGGGGAACGAAAAAACCCTCCCAGAAAGCATATCTCCCCATTAAGATCCCGACGGAAACCCCAAAGAATGCGGCAATACAAAAAGAGAATGGAAGTCGCCATGCCGTGGAGAGGGTATGTAATAGAATGGGGCTGCGAGAAAGAAATTTCATATTCTCGGATAAGCCTAATGAATTTTTAAAAAACAAAGCATAAATTTGCTCTCCAAAGCCAGTGCTCTCTGGAACATTCAGCGCTCTCATCAGCGGACCTGTGACCAACTCCCATGCCCGGAACACTATGTCGCCGAGGTAAGGGAACATCACGGGGGACAACTTATTATCCGTGAAGGTCTGCATGTAAAAAGAAATGGTCTGCCAAGCCATTAGCGCCAGCAAAAATGGATAAAACGGCCTCATCCTCACCCATAAAGATTCAGGTGGAATGACATTTGGTTCATCTAAATTTAATGGGGGAAGCTCTGATTTTGGTTCTTCCATAGATTAAATATTTCCCAAGAGTAAAACCAGAGTCTCTAAAGCAAAACTGATAACACTAATTTATCACTTGAGGGCATCAAGAACAACAATTGGGTGAAATCCAGGAAAAGGCATAATCATGACAGGCAATCGACAGCCTTTCTTGCAAATGAGAACCACAACAATTGAGGCCGACAACTTCCATCGATATTTTGTACAAATTCACTTCTCATAATCCTGTTTTTCATTGCCAAAACGAGTCCGGGCATCTACGAAAATCGGCACTTACTCTAAATGACACAAAAAACGGGGGAGCGGACACAATAGTTGTCTGCTCCCCCGTTTCAAATACTGGAACTGTTTTTCAGTTTAACTATCCAAGCCAAGTATTTTAGCCGGGTTGGTCTTAATCATCAGATCGATTTCATCTCTTGAAACTCCTAGCTGCATGAACATGTTGCAGAAAACGCGCATCCCCTCGGCTGGACCAGGGCTAGTGTGTTGGCCGCCATCGGTGATGATGGTGCATTGTTTGGCGCCGACTTCTTTAACGATATCGGCACCTTCTTTTGGATGGCGACCAGCGAACATGGGATTGATCGCATTGTAGGAAATGTTGAGGTAGGCGCCCAAAGCCGCGATAGCTTTCATGTGATCCATCTTGTAGGCGGGATCGCTGTTCGGGTGCTCCACCATGCAGCGCTCTGGCTTGATGCCCATGGCAATCGCTTTCTCGAACAGGTCGATGGTTTCTACGGGAGAAATATGTCCGTTAGATAGCACCAGATCGTACTTCTTTACAGCATCGAGAATCTTTTGAAGATCGTCCGTAAAATCTTGAGTGCCCGGATTATAAAGGCTGATGGGCTCAACCTCGGTCCCAAACAAGAAATGGGTGAACAAATGGCCCTGCGTTTCCCTGGCGTGCTGATGCACCGAGTCCAGCGTTGGCATCTGGATGACTTTGGCACCCTCTCCTATCGACATCATCACACAACGGTAGCTCAGACCGCCGCAAGGATGATTACAGGCATGGAGGCTGAAAATCTCAAGTCCGGGGACAGCCTTGCTTGTCAGGAGCGCCTTGTGCGTGGTCGGTCGAAAATGATCCTTAAACACAACACCGCGCATGCCCATCTCAATGGCCAGGCGAGCGATGTCGATGGTGTCACCCCAGCGCTCAACACTGTCCGGCCCAGAATGGATGTGAACGTCAATCGCCCCGTCAAGAAGATTGTTGAGTTTCATATTGGACCTGACTTCTGCTGCATCACTCCCCATAATTACTCCCCTTAAAATTGATGTTTATGGAACTGCTAGATGGAAAAGAACTACACGACATATCTTTTCATGCACACTCCTCATAAGCGATTATGAGGTCATTATTTACGTTTTCCAAAATCGCTAAAGCCACTAATGAAAAATTAATAATTCAAACTAAAAGAGTTTTTTCTTTATTCAGCCAATGAGAAATTGAATCAGTCAGGTCTCATCAAGCTTTTCAATTCAGGTGGGACCCAAATTATGCAGAGCACAAATTTCATTTAACGACTGTAGTCCATATATCCTAAAAAAGTTTTATATGCTGCTTGATGCGGAACAAATGGTGACCCCAGCGGGATTCGAACCCGCGTTACCGGCTTGAAAGGCCGGCGTCCTGGGCCAGGCTGGACGATGGGGTCTCACATTTGCCAACTAAGCGATATCAGCCGTCACTACGGGCCAGGAGCCCGGAACCACGTTCCTATACCTTTTTTTGGGGGGAGCGTCCACCTCCGCCCCTCGCTAAAGGCGCATATTGACTAAAATCGCCCCGCCCACGGTGAGAACCGCTCCGGCGGGCACTCGCCACGTAATCGCCTCCGTCTTTCGTAGAAGAGCCAGAGCGAAAAGAACTGTTAGGAGAGGGGATATTTGAATGAGCGATATCATCCGAAATACTTCCCCCTTTTGTAGGGCACTCGCATAGAAAAAATTACCGAGTGCCCCCGCGACACCTCCTAACAAAAAAGGGCGCCAAGCGGACTTCACGCTGCCAATAATTTGCTCTCGTTTGAAGAAAAAGACATAAATCGCCACCGTGAAAAAAGCTGCAGTCATTCCTATCAACGCGCCCGCAAGGGGCTGGGGAAATGCCGGAATGCCCTTGCGCCAGAAAATCGCCCCCACCCCGGCGAACCCGGCAGCCGCCAGGGGCCAGAGTGCATCGATGCGCCGCCATTTACCCTCGGTTTTACCCGATGAGATCAGACCTATCCCACAGACGACGAGAAAAACACCTCCAAGTTGTAACAGAGCAGGTCGCTCGTCGAGAAAAATTATGGCCAAAAAAGAGGCAATGATCGGCGAGGAGCCCTTAATGGGTGCGGCCCGCGAAACGCCAATTTTCATTATCCCGAACATGAAGCAAATGGCGAACAAACCTGGATTGAGCACCCCGGCCACGACCACCCAAAGATAATGAGCGCCCCAGGCCGGAAACGTCGCACCGGAGAGAAGAACCAATGCAGCGAGCGTAGTGACCGAAAAGGTTCGCCCAATGGCAGATCCGACAAACGGTGTTGTGTGTTGAAGCCCATATCGCATCCCCATATCGGCAACGGCATAGGAAAATGCCGCCCCCAAAGCGAAGAGCACCGCTACATCAATTACCAATTTAGATCCCCTCTTTCAGCCAGCTATTCCATTTATCACGCTTGGCTTTTCCGTTTTCCCCGATGTTCTCCCATATAAAATCATCGAGCCGTTCGCCGGGAGCGAATTTATCGCGAACTATTTCTTGAATCCGCATTTGCGTCATCGCAGGAAATTTCCGGCCCGTTGCGATTATGGCAACTAGCGCCACGCTCTGGCCGTCTAAAACCAGCGCCCCTTTTCTAGATTGATATGAGAAGGCCTCATCAAGCACCTCGCCCGAATCCAGCACAAGGCGAACACCCCCCAAACGGATACGTTCATAGTTTCCGTTTTCTCTAGCCGCACCCTCCGAGATGTCCATGGCGTAAAGCTGACCTTCATTTAAAAAAGTCACGAACAGCTCCACCTCGGTTCCTGGTGAAGACACAAGCGTCGCCGGAATCGAGCCGTAGCCAGCAATATGCGCCGAATAAACGGTATCGAAGCCCGAGAGCACCGCCTTGATAACGGGAATCTCCCCGGAGAGGCCGTAGCTATCGAATTTTCTTCTGAGCTGAGAGGGAGAGGCGTTCGATCCAACTGCAAGAACCGGCTCGCGCCCGGAGATCAACTCTGAATAAGAAATTTTGTGACCACTTAAATACGCAGTTAGAGGTATATCATCGGTGCCGTCAAAGACATAGGAGCCCAAGGGGCGCTCGAAAGGATAGCTTAGCGCCCAGGCAACTACCTTGAGCCGCTCCTCGCCCTGAATTTCTGTCAACTCGTGAAGCTTTCGGCGTCAGCCAGAAACTCCCGAACGGCCTGAACAAATATCGACACGCCCATCGGCAACACGTCTTCATCCAGATCAAAGTGATTATTATGAAGGCCGTTGACGATCCCGCGCTCCTCGTTGCGAATCCCTAGACGGAACATGGCCGCCGGGCGAAGCTGGGCTATGTAGGCAAAATCCTCCGAGCCCAGGCTCAAGGGCGCAGGCAGGACGTTTTCGGGGCCGAGTATCTCCCCTCCGGCTTTTTCGACTAGCGCCGTCGCACCAGCGTGATTCGAGAGCGAGGGGTAGCCCGCCTGAATTTCCACTTCGGCCTCGACCCCGAAGCCCGAGGCGACTCCTACGGCAACCTCCCTCACCCTGGCCTTGACCAACTCACGCGCCTCAGGCGTAATGGTGCGAATTGTGCCTCTAAGCTGGACCTCCTCAGGAACGATGTTGATCGCAACGCCCGCCTCCATCTGAGTGACGGATACAACCGCCGAATCGAAAGGATTGACGTTCCGGCTAACAACGCTCTGTAGTGCGGTAATGACATGACCTGCCGCAAGAATCGGATCGCGCGAGTTCTGCGGATAGGCCGCGTGCGAACTCAGGCCACGCAGGGTAATAAAAAATTTATCGCCCGAGCCCATTGTCGGGCCAACGTGGGTGCCTATCGTCCCGAGCGGCATCTCGGGGTAAACGTGCGCAGCCAGGACAAGATCAACTCTCGGATCCTCCAGAATCCCTTCCTCGACCATCATGCGGCCACCCGCCCGGCCCTCCTCGGCAGGCTGGAAGATGAACTTAACCCGACCACCCACACCGTCGAGTAGCGCCGGATTCTCTGCCAATACGCGGGCCACCCCCAGGAGCATTGTCGTGTGCCCATCGTGGCCACAAGCGTGCATTTTCCCATCGATTTTACTCTTATATGGAACTTCGTTTTCTTCTTGAACCGGAAGCGCATCCATGTCGGCCCGTATCCCGATAGTGGGGCCGGGGCGCCCGGTATCGAGCAGGCCCGCCACACCGGTCTGTGCAATGCCCGGTTTCACATCGAGACCCCATTCGGCCATAGATTCGGCGACAAGGCGCGAGGTCTCGTGTTCCTCGAAGGCCATCTCCGGATTCATGTGAATCTTTCTTCGGGTTTCGATGAGCCAGGGATGAATTTTTTCCGCCGCAACTCTTACTGGATGCGTCATGAAGCCTCCCGTTTGATAGTCATATATAAATAAATCAATTATTTCCCATTATAACCGTTTGCGCGGAGATAACACTATTTGTCCTGGGAAACATCAAAAATCCTTGTAACTGTATTGCGGCATTTCACAAAGCACAGCCTTTACATCCTCGCGCTTGATTTTAAGGGTTGTCGTCCGGGGCATCTCCTCGCCAGGCCAGATGACGAAATCAGAAACGCGTTTGTAGTCCGCAAGCTCTGATGAGAGGCGAGTGAGTTCGGCCCACACAACATCTTCTCGATCAGCCTCAGTGCCCGCAATCTCGGCATCCGTATCAAGCACGACAACGGCAAAAACATCCTCGCCGCCACGCGGGGATTTCCTTCCAATGACGCAGGTCGAGCTGAACATCAGGCTCCTAGCCAGTTCCGCCTCAACCTCCTCGGGATAGATATTCTTGCCCGACTCGGTGACAATCACGTTCTTCGAGCGCCCACAGATGGTGAGGTAGCCACCCCGTCCCACGCGGCCGATATCCCCCGTATGGAACCAGCCATCCTGCAAAATCTCCTCGGTCAACTCGGGGTTTCCGAAATAACCCTTCATGACGTTTGGCCCTTTAATCAGAATCTCGCCTTCTCCAACAGCGGTTCCGGGGGCGGGAGCAATCTTCACCTCGACACCATCAATTGGCGGCCCCACCGTGCCTATTCGATTACCCTTGCCGGGCCGGTTCGCGTGGGTAACGGGCGAGGTCTCGGTCAATCCGTAGCCTTGAATGACCTCAATGCCAAGCGCGAGCAAATCGCGGGCTATGACCGGGTCGAGCGCCGCGCCGCCGCTCACGAAATACCTTAGGCTCGGGGCCACCCGCTCACGCACCTGAGGGAAAAAGGTGCTACCCAATCTTAACCCGATCGCAAGCATCGCCCGGGAAAGCGCAAAAAGCGCTTTAAAAACGATAGTTTTAAGGCCCCCAGCCTCGGTGGCTGCAGTCATGATGCGCCGGTGCATCAAACGCGCCAGTGCTGGGACCATCAGGCAGATCGAGATCTTCTCTCGCGCCATCGCCTCGTTCATCACTCGAGGATTTAACGAAGCGAGATAATAAACCCTCGCACCCTTGATAAGCGGGACGAGAAGGCCAGCCGTGCTTTCAAGCATATGATGGAGAGGGAGAACAGAGAGGAAAACATCTTGCTCTCCACAGGGAAACGGCGCGGCTGTAGCACGGGCATTCGAGGCGATGTTTCCATGGGTGAGCATCACCCCTTTGGGGGCGCCGGTCGTACCCGAGGAAAAAGAGATCACCGCCAAATCGCCAGCACTCCTTTTGGCCCCCGGCCAATTAGCGAGTGGATGTATATCCGCCTCCACGGGCTCGTCAATCCTAAATAATTGAATTGGAGCGGAAAGAGCCATCGCCAGATCGCGCGCGTCCTCAAGCTTTGTGCCATCCGTCAAAAGTACAACAGCCCCCGAGCGCCCAAGAATATTTGAAAGCTCGCCTGTTCTCAGATTCACATCAAGTGGAATGAGCACCCCACCAGCCAAAAGCGTGGCGAAATACCCTATCGCCCACTCGGGCCGGTTCGGCGACAGAAGCGCTACAGGATCGTCTGGCCCCACACCTGCGGCGACGAGTCTGCCAGCCAATGCAGCCGCCCGGCGAACAAGAGCCGTCCTCGTCAGACTAATGCGCCCCGCCCCCTCGACATCCCCCTCAAGAGCAACGGTGTCCGGAAACTCGCGGGCAGCACAATCAATAAGCTGAATTAAGGTTTCCATGCAGGTATCTTAGGGGAGTTTATTTCAAAATTACCAGCCCGTAAATTTATCTTGGAAATAATAGAAAATAGCCTTGAATTTCACATCCGAAATCATGTGAATTTTGTTTTGCGCATATGATTTCAGACAAAAAACAGGTCCAGTTCCACAGATACGGAACCGGCCCCGGACTACAAAGAGAAAAGAACAGCTGCTTTTAAAAATTAGCCTGTACACGCGCGCCAAACAGCGTCACGTCGTCGAGAGTCTTACTACCGTTGCGACCGTCGATATACTGTAAGATTCCGCTGATCTGGAAATTATCGGTTAAATACCAATTGTAGTAGGCCTCGACAAACTGCTCCTCGGTCGAGTTCTTACCGAAATCGCGATCCGTAGGCGATATTTGACTATATGCGAGTCCAATAATGTCGTTGGGCCGCTCTTTGATGATGTTGCCTACGGTTAACTGGGTCCCCAGGCTCCAGGAAGTGCGCGTGGTGTAGGCCGTGTTGTGGGTGTCCCGGTAGCCGAGGCGAAAAAACAGGCCCACGCCGTCGGACACTTCCTGATCAAAACTGATGCCCGCACCCATCGCAGTGTAATCCTCCGTCACGCCAAAGCGACTCCTGCGCCGCTTACCATTGCCATCGAGGGTGCCCCAAAAACGATAGGCGCCCGGGCGGCCCAGGAACTTGGGCGTAAAACCCATCTCCAGCGCACCATAGACATGCTCGAAAGTGCGGTTCGTGGTATTCGAATCGCCGTCCGGGTCCTGGCTCATCCCAACCGCCTCTAGATAAATCAAATCAGGAATAAGGCTGATGCCAAGCCGGACACCTGGCCCGTTGTCCGGTGCAGTAAGTACACCGTTGTTCACCAAGCTCCCGCTCAGGAACTGGGTCGTCTCATCTCCGGCGTAGGCGTTCCCGTCGATATAGTTTGTCGCGTCAATTTTACCCGCCGTCAGGGTGAGCCTCTCGTTCCAGAGCACTCCCTCCAGATAGGCCTCAAGAATCGTCACCGTGTCATTCGTCGTGCCCAGATCGCCGTTCACGCCGTGGAGGGTGGTGATATTGTCCGGCCCGTTGCCGCCGATGCCTTCAAGATCGATGACGACTTTCCAGTCCTTCATCGGCTCATACTCGAAAACCAGATCAAAGGAGCCGCCCGAGAACGTATCGTCACCTCCCTCGGTCTTTTCCGGCACACCCCAGGTGCCCTGGACGATTCCCGTAGCACCACCAGAAATGGAAATTTTAGAGAGACCCTCGACCACCTTTTTAAGAGGCGCAACCTCGGCCTCTTGCCTGGCCATCTTGGTTTTCTGGGCCTTTTGCTCGGCCTGGACCTTGTCGAGCTGCCCCTTCACGGCGTCAAGGGCCTCCTGGAGCGCCTTGAGTTGTTTTTGAAGCGACTCGACGCTCTGCGCGCGGGCGGGCGAGGGGCTGAAAATCACCCCCCCGGCGAGCAAAAGTGATAACGCCAGCAGCTTTATCTTTTTAAATATTTGTATCATAATGACTTATCTCCATTTTTTGATTAACAAAAATATATTTTTAGATAACTTTTACTTTCTTTTAATCAAAATTTCACTGAAAGTCCACAGAAATATTAATTTTGAGGTGAAGTGTTACACCCATATCTTCCATTCTTTTTAAACTCGGTTCTTTTAAATATAGATTCACTTCTCTAGAATGCTCTTTAGCGGGAATATTAGTTGTGGATTATTTCAAATTTATTTCATTTCAATTTCATACATGTAAATTCGCTTATTTTGCTTTTAAAATAGGGAGCAAAAAGAGCGCGCTCCCGCCAGATTGACACTCCCCAGGGGCCATGTTAGCTAAGGGCCTCTTCTCCGGTGTCAGGAATTTGTAATCCAGCGCCGAAACCCGATGAATCGCACCACTTCCGATATATGGTGGCTCAACCGCTACCAGCTATTAATTGAAGGAGATGAAAAAGATGGCTCGTAAAATCGTGGACCTCAGCATCCCGCTCCAGAACGCTCCGATGGAGAACAACCCGACCGTAATTCGGTACGTCAACCACACCGAGCTCGGCCGCTCGCGCACGAAAGCCTATAAATTTCCCGACACCAGCTATTTTCCCGACCATATGCATTGCGCCACAGAGGACATCTCCTCGATCGCCACCCACAGCGGCACCCACCTCGACTCGCCCTACCACTACGGGCCCGAGTGCGAGGGCAAGCCGTCCAAGACCATCGACCTCGTGCCGCTCGAGTGGTGCTTCGGCGACGGCGTGGTGCTCGATTTCCACGACGCCGAGCGGGGCCACAACATCACCGTCGACGAGGTGAAGGCCAAGGTCGCGGCCCTGGAGGGCAAGGGCTACAAGATCAAGCCGATGGACATCGTGCTGATTCGCACTGACCACACCACGAAATACCTCTACACGCCCGACTTCGAGCAGACCCACCCCGGCGTGAGCGTCGATGCGACGGCCTATCTGTGCGAGGAGCTGGGCATCAAGGTGATGGGCATCGACGCCTGGGGCTTCGACATCCCGACAAGCAAGATGGTCAAGCTTCGCCTCGAGGGAAACTCCAAGGACTTTTTCGGCAGCCACTTCTATGGCCGCAGCAAGGAATACATTCACGCCGAGAAGCTCACGAACCTAGACAAGATTCCCGAATTCGGGTTCACCGTCTCGATGCTCCCGATCAAGCTCGAGCGCTGCAGCGGCGGCTGGATTCGCGCCGCGGCGATCATCGAGGAGTAGGCCCGGCCTTTTCCGAATCAGAAAAAAACAACCCCCGCGGGCCAGCCAAGCCCGCGGGGGTTGCTCGTTTAAGAGCAATTCTTACCTGCGCGGGATCAGTTTTTTTCATGTCTTTCATCCCGCCGCCATAAGTGGCTATTAAAGAGATATTTACCAGTTTCATCCGCACTCTCCGCCTTACCCGCCCCGCCGGGAGCGAGGGCCCTGAGACCTCGTGATGCAGGCATCCAAAAAAACGTTTTCTTGCTAGCTTATTTATGTTAGGTTTGAGATATATTCTCTGGAAATGAACCCCCCGTACCCAGGAGCTTTTACGATGACGCATACGATTTCCACCCTGAAACGCTTTGTTCTGACCGAGGATGTGGCTCACCGTATCGCCCCGGCGCTCGCGGCCGGGCTGCTGGGCGCCGTGCTGATCTTCAGCGCGGGCTTTGCCCAGTCCCGGATGCCCTCGATCATTCACGACGCCGCGCACGACTCGCGCCACGCGCTCGGCTTCCCTTGCCACTAGCGGAGGGGACCATGCTCCGGCGTATCATCTTCACGGCGGCGCTCTCGGGCCTCCTCGGAGGGCTACTGCTCTCCGCGATCCAGACGGTTCGCATCTACCCGATCATCCACGAGGCGGAAACCTACGAGACCGCCGCCTCGCCCGGCAAAACCCATGAACCAGTAGAGACCGCTTACGGCGGAATGGTGCGGGTGGCCCTGTCGGCCATCGCCAATGTCGTCGCCGCAATCGGCTTCGCGCTCCTCCTCACCGCAGCGATCTCGCTTCACGGCGGCGCGAATTTCCGCCGCGGCCTCCTCTGGGGCATCGGCGGCTACGCCGCCTTCAGCCTGGCACCCGCGCTGGGCCTTCCCCCCGAGATTCCGGGCACCTACGCCGCCCCCGTTCCGGCCCGGCAGATCTGGTGGGTGATGACCGTGGCCCTGACAGCGGGCGGCCTCGCGCTCGCCGCTTTCGCCCGGGACTGGAAATGGAAGGCTCTCGGCGCGGTTCTCATCACCCTTCCCCACCTCATCGGCGCGCCCCGGCCCGCCAACCCCGGCGGCCTCGCCCCCGAGGCGCTCGGGCATCAGTTCGCCCTCGCCGCCCTCGCCGCATCGGGCATTTTCTGGCTCGCCCTGGGCGGACTCTCGGGCTACTTCTTCACCCGCTTAGAGGAGGTCTAACGCCATGCCCGCCGGAGAAACCGACCATCGCCCCTGGGGCCACTACACCGTTCTCGCCGACGAGCCCGACCACAAGGTAAAGCGCATCACCGTCGAGCCCGGCGCGCGCCTCTCGCTCCAGCGCCACGCCCACCGCTCCGAGCACTGGTTCGCCGTCTCGGGCGAGGGCGTCATCACGCGCGACGACGAGGACATCCACCTCACCCCAGGCAGCGCCGTGGACCTTCCACAGGGTTGTTGGCACCGTGTTAGGAACGAGGGCACAACGCCATTTGTTTTCATCGAGGTTCAGCGTGGCAGCTACTTCGGCGAGGACGACATCGAGCGCAAGGAAGACGACTACGGAAGGGCGTGAATCTCCACAAATTTCAGCACAAAAAAATGCCCCGCGGCGAAAACCACGGGGCATTTTTGATATCCGTTTAAAACTTAAGCACCGGCCTTCATCTTCGCCTCAAGTGCTCCCGCCAGCCGCTCTACGCCACGCTCGCAATCCTCTTTAGAGCAAGAATACGCGAGGCGGATATAGCCCTCACCCGCCGCCCCGAAGACGCTTCCCGCGATGGTCGCAATGGCATGCTCATTCAACAAATACTCGGCCACTTCCTCAGAACTCTCGCCAAAGTTTTTAATATTGGGGAAAGCATAAAAAGCCCCG
>JABJAL010000024.1 GCA_018669005.1 Nitrospinaceae bacterium | reverse complement strand
TAAAATTGCCGATGAGCTTCTCGATGTCGAGGGGAGGCTCGGTTTCTCTGATCTTGCCTCCCGGCTTGATGAATTTTTCAGAGCCGCCCTGGGAGAGCTTTATGTACTTATCGCCCAGGATGCCCTTCGTTCGTATGGAGGCAATCGAATCTTTGGAGAGTTTTAACGAATCCTCGACCCGAAGGGTGATAATGGCGTCTTCTCCTGATAGACCGATTTTCTGGACGCGACCTACCTTGACGCCGGCCATCTCCACCGATGCCCCCACCCTGAGGCCGGAGACGGTTGAGAACTTCGCCGTGAGCGGATACTCACCTGTTGAGAGAAGATCAAGGCCCCCCAGTTGTATGGATAGATATCCCAGGGCGACGATTCCGGCTATAACGAATGTGCCGACAATCAGTTCGATGGATCGCTGTGACAATTTGCCATTCCTCTCTTATCAGTAAAGGGCAGCCGTCAGGACATAGTCGCCGACGAGTATGAGGACGGTTGCCAGGACAACCGAGGAGGTAGTAGCTTTGCTCACACCCTCGGCACCGTGCCCACAATGATACCCTTTGTAGGAACACACCCACGTAATTAGCAGGGCGAAAATGATGGATTTCCACATCCCGCCAGTAATGTCCGCCATCTGTATCTGCAACTCCATCTTGCCAAAATAGGTGCCAGAGCTGAGGCCGAAAAATTTCACCCCAATGAGGTAGCCACCGAAAATTCCCACCACGTCAAAAAGCGCTGTCAGCAGTGGGATAGCGATAATGCTGGCGGCGAGACGGGGAGAAACGAGTCTCTGAACTGGATTCACGGCCATACTCTTAAGGGCGTCTACTTGCTCGGTGATGACCATGATGCCGATTTCGGCGGCCATAGCCGAGCCAGCGCGCCCCGTCACCACCAGAGCAGTTAAAACGGGTCCTAGCTCGCGAATCAAACTCAAAGCAACGGCCGTTCCGAGGAGCCCCTCGGAGCCGAACTTCTCCAGGGTGTAGAATCCCTGCAACGCCAGCACCATGCCCGTAAACACAGATGTCAGCAGTACGACGGAGAGCGAGCCAACTCCGATGATGTAAATTTGTTGGATGATCAAACTGGGGCGCCAGGGGGGCTGGAATAGGAGTAGCAGTGATGAACACAGAAAAATTGTCATCCGGCCCATCTCGGCGATGGTGTCGATCACCCGGCGCCCGAGCGCAGCTACTTTGATGAGTATCATGGAGCCAGGAGAGGACATCTGTATATTTGCTTGATCTGACACAGGGGATATCGAGAATCCGCAGCGGCGCTTGTTCATGAATTCCGTCCGCGAATTTACCTCATGGGCAGATGGTGAAAAAAACTTGGCATGGCTGAAAAAATACCATAGCTAGTGTATCTTTCTCTGTCATTGGATGGCAATGGTTGAATCGTGAATTTAAACCGTGTGCTGTATGGCTATGGGTAATTTTTTGAGTTTTGAGGGTTTTTTTAGGTATTTGCCAGTCCGATTAGTTCGATTTTATTGCTGTTTTGATATGGATGAGATTTTTATGAGTGAATTTAATCTTTAATTTACTCGAATTTTGGGGAGGCGGTTCCTTATGACGGAAGAAAGGCAGATGCGCCCTCTGTCGAGCTATCTGGAGTTCGGTCTCCGTCTTCATTGGGAAGATTTTTCCCAGCTGACGGCTGTCGTGCTCTTGGTTTATCTACCTTTTTCATTTCTGGCCATTTACATTCATCCTCCTGTTGAAACTGTTTTTAAAAGCGCGGAGAAAGCCCTTGCGCTCATTCCGGGCATTATGATTTCCCAGTTAATAATCCGTGTCGTGCAAACTTTTGTGCTTGTGTTGGTCGTTTTAAGACTCGAGGCCAAAAGGGAGCGAGATGAAAATTTGTGGGATTTTACAGAGGCTTTCTCCCGGATGGGACGGGTGGTCGTGGTGGATTTGGTCTATTTCTTGGGACTTCAGTTCGTGGGAATTCTTTTTCTCTGGTTCGGCCTGTTGCTCACAGGAATCTTAATGGGGGGTAGCCCGCTAGGTCTTCCAGTCGCGATATCGGTGGTGGCGGTTTTGGTTATCGGTCCTGCAATTCGGTACTATTTCGCCACTCTGGTTTCTTTGCTTCACGGCACTTCAATCAGAGAATCTTTTCGGATGGCAGGCTCGGTGTCTAACGGCGGCGAGCGCCTTATCGCTACGCTTGTGATGACCTACATGATGATCTGGTTTGTCATATGGCAACTATTTCATGGTGTTTTCGGTGGTACGATTTTCGGTCAGGTCATGGTGCAGGCGGGCGTGCTGGTAAGCTCAATCCCTTATTTTTTTTCCGGCTATCTTCTATATATGGATCTACTCCCCGGTGCTGATGACATGGTTACGCTTCAACATGTAACTCGGGGCGGTGATGCTGGCGAGAGTACAGAGGATGATGTCGAGGGAGAAGGTCCGGGGGAGAATCATCCCGAATCCGATTAAGAGCCAGCGCCGGGATTTATATCCAAGCACAACCCATCGTAGGCCAATTCGACGCCTTCAGGCAGATGACGGTTGGTTTCGTGGTATTCGAGCTCGTAGTTCGTGTGTGTGAGATATGTTTTTTCTGGTTTCAGCACATCTACGATTTCGAGAGCTTGCTCAACCGTGAAGTGTGAAGTGTGCTCCCGGTGTCTTAGCGCGTCGATGATTAGCACCCGCACCCCATCGAGAACAGACATGGACTCGGGCGGAATCGAGTTGCAATCCGTCGCGTAGGCGAAATCCCCGATTCTAATCCCCATTACGCGTATCCCGCCGTGTTCTAAATCAAAGGGCTGAATACGCATTCCTGCGACCTCGAAGCTTTCGGTATCTACTTCAGTCAAGGAAAGTTTTGGCTTGAATCCCGTGTAATGGTTTTCGTCATTGAATATGTAGCTGAAGTTCCTGCGGAGGATTTCGGCAGATTCGGGGTGTGCATAACAGGGTATGGGTTTTTTCATGATGAAATTAAAGACACGTAGATCGTCAATGCCGTTGGTGTGGTCGGCGTGGTAGTGGGTGTAAACCACGGCATCAACATGCCGCAGTCTGTGGCTCAGTGCCTGTTGTCTCAGGTCTGGTCCGGTATCCACGAGAAGATTTGATTCGCCATTTTCGATGAGTATACTGGAGCGAAGTCTTTTGTTACGAGGATCGTCAGAGAGACAAGTTGGCTCAAGGCACCCGATGGCCGGGACTCCGGTGGAAGTGCCGCAACCAAGTACCACTACGCGTGCTGTCTCGATCACGCGACAGCCTCAGCCAGCGCCTTGGCCCCCCTGTCTATGTCTTCGCGGTTGATGTCGATGTGAGTGACTGCCCGCAGCGTCATTTTTCCGAGGACGGATAGCGCTACGCCTTTTTTCTTTGTCATTTCGCTAATTTCCTGGGCGGTTTTTCCTGATTCCGTTGTGTCCATATAAACGATATTCGTCGGTGTGGTTTCGTATAAGTGGCGAATGCCGGGAATTCCTGATGTTTTCTCGGCGAACAGTTGCGCATTTTGGTGGTCCTCCTCCAGCCGCTCGACATGATGCTCAAGGGCATGGAGGCCTGCTGCCGCGAGTATGCCAGCCTGGCGCCAGCTACCACCGAGGATCTTCCGGCGCTTTCGAGCTTGATTAATGAATTCCCTGGTTCCCATAAGAATTGAGCCGACCGGGCAGCCGAGCCCCTTTGAGAGGCAAAAGCTCAAAGAGTCGCAATGTTGACCCCATACCTCGGGTTGAATGCCTGAGGCGACAATGGCGTTGAAGATTCGTGCGCCGTCGATGTGGAGCGGAATGTTCTGTTCATTAGAAAGTGCTCGAAGTTCTTCGAGCTTATCAAGTGGAAACACCTGCCCCCCTCCGGCGTTGTGCGTATTTTCTACCCAAATTATTGCACTCCTCGGAGATCTTTCGGAGAGCGGGCGAATGACGCTTTCCGCCTCTTTTCGATCGTAAACACCCCTGTCGGCTGACACGAAGGAAAATTGTATGCTGGATATCAGCGCGGCGGCGCCCAATTCACTTCGATAGGGATGGCAGCCCGAATCGGCGATAACTTCCTCGCCGGGCTGCGTGTAGACATTGATAGTTATTTGATTTGCCTGGGTGCCAGAGGGAACGAAAATGGCCGCTTCTTTTCCAAAGATTTTTGCGGATTTTTCCAGCAAGCGGTTGACGGTGGGATCCTCTCCGGATGAATCGTCGCCCACCTCAGCCCGGCTCATAACCTCGCGCATCTCCAGCGTTGGCCGGGTTGCGGTATCGCTTCTCAAGTCAATCAGGCGAGGATTCACGTTAACTCCACTATGTGGCGAAACCGGTGCAGATATTATTTTTCCGGTGAGTATTCGACATCTTCAAACGCATCGACCACTTGATAAACTTTATCTCTGATGAATATATCGACAAGCTCTGGACACAGATGGTTATCTTTCACCTCGAAATTGAGTATCTGAATGGCTCTTTCGAGTGGGGCGGCTTTTTTGTAGGGCCGATCCGAGGCGGTAAGGGCGTCGAAGATATCACAAACGCACATCATCTTGGCCTGAAGGACTATTTCTTCATCATGTAGCTTGCGGGGATAGCCCTCTCCGTTGAGTTTTTCGTGGTGGCCATGAGCGATCTCCGGCACCCCGCGCAGATCCTTTGTCCATGGAATTTCCACTAAAAAATTGTAGCTGTGGGAGACGTGGGATTGTATTTCAGCAAACTCGGAATCCGTTAGATTTCCTTTTTGTAAAATCAGGCACTTCATCTCGTGGTCGGTGAGGTAGGGGACAAGCGTTCCGTCAAAATCTGTGTAGGTTTTTTTTCCCATTTCCAGCAGTTCATCGAACTGCCCGTCGGGCATCATAGTCGGGATGTCTGCCCGGAGGACAAGTTCGATATGTTTGTCGACCTCCTCGAGGTGTGTGTCGAGTTGGTGTTGTAGCTCCTCGGTTCTTTTCTTGTCTCCGGCGAGTGCTGTCTGAATCATTTTTTCCTGGTATTCGCATTGAATCGTACGCTTGATAATCGAGAATCGGTTTTTGACAACTTCGAGCTCAAGCGGATAAAGCTTGTTCGCTTTTACGAGAACGCTTTCCCGGACCCCAATTTTTCCAAAGTCGTGCAACAGGCCAGCATAGCGAAGCTCTTTCATCTGCTCCTCTGTGTATTCGACCTCTGCGTATTGGCCCGATTTGGTTTTGCTCACGGCCTCGGCAAGCGCGCAGGTAAGCTCTGTGACGCGCTCGGAGTGACCTGATGTGGCTGGGTCTCGTGACTCGATCGCGTGGACAGAAGCCGTGACCAAGCCCTCAAATGTTCTCTCGATGCTCTCAAGGAGCAAGGTGTTTTCGAGAGCTACGGCCGCCTGACTTGCCAGCGACTGTATGATTTGCTGAATTGCCGACTCAAAGGGAACGATATCCTTCTCGGCCTTGGCGGGATCGGTAAGCAAAATGTCTGGTGATTTTTTTGCGTTAATCAGCTGGAGAACGCCTATGATTTCATTTTTGTGATCTGTCATTGGGGCGACCAACATGGACATGCTTCGGTAGCCCACGCTTTGATCAAAACTCTGGTTGAAGCTGTATTCGACCCCTTCGGGAATCTGGTAGACGTCCTGGATATTTAGGGCCTCGCCGGTTACGGCCACATAGCCTGATATACTTGCTTTGGTGGCTGGCATGACAAATTCTTTAAATGGGATCTTTTTTGAATCGTTCTGGGTGTGTTTGAAGCGGAGGCTTTTTTCGCCATCAGGGGTTTCCTCGACGAGGTAGAGGCTTCCAGCATCAGCGTTGGTCAACTCGCGGCTTCTCGTCAAGATGAGGTCGAGCAGGCGACCGTTGTTTTGCTCGGCGGATAGGGCGATGCCAATTTGGGTTAGATTTTCGAGATTTTTCGATATGGTTATGCGGTGATTGTATTCTCGGTGGCTAGCCAGGCGATAGGCACTATGTTGAAAGGCCGCCCGGAGCGAGACGATCAGTGAACCCGTCGAAAGCGGTTTGTTGAGATATCCGGCAAAAAGATCATTGTTCTCGTCTCGCGCCGTTCCATTTCCAGGAGATTCGACGATAATCGCCGCGATCGAGATATTCTCTTTAGACGATAATTCCTTTAGCTGCGCCAATTCGCTTTCCTGGTGCAGATCACCGTCAACCAGGATGACGTTCATGGAAGTGGCTGTGGGGTGAATTTCCGAAATCGACTCGAAAGACACCAAGGCGATGTCATTATCTTTGAAGTGTTCCTTCCATCCATCTATGGCGATGCTGGAGGGATGAAACACTGTTTTGGACAATTGATGATCGATCAAATCCGCGGTATTGGATGAGGTCGATTGCGGGTCAGTAGTCATTGCTGCTCCGGGTGGTTAGGTAACTGCTTCAAAATTCGGGCGTTTATCCCGGCCCAACATCATTATTGTCTTCGTAACAGCCCAGAATGTCAAAAACGTTGAATGTCCATTATCGGGGGCCCAAAATCGGTATAGTTAGGGTTAAAGAGAAAAAACATTTTTTCTGTACTTTTTAGGGTAGGAGGTGCGTATCGAAATCTTAACGCCGCAAGAGGCGGGCACTGCGAGAAAGTACCAGATGTGTCGGCTCTGGCTCGGTCTGTCGGCCTCATCGATCGAATTCATTATAACCCTGATTTTTTGGCTACATGCCCCGACAGATTGGTTTCGACAGCACGGCGACGCCATTGTAATCTCTGGTGCCCTCTATGGTATTGCTCTGGTCTTGTTCCGGCACATTGCAGTGTTTCCCGTTGGTTATCTCTCGGGATTTTCTCTCCCCCACCAGGTCGGCCTCTCGAATGAAACCCTTGGCGGATGGTTCCGAGATTGGTCGATAGGGTTGTTGATAGCTACCCTTCTTGGGGGAATGGCCAGCGGGGCGATAGTCTATTTTTTTACGGTATGGCCTAGGGCGTGGTGGTGGATTCTCTCGATCTCGGGCATTTTTTTTTCGCTGTTCATGGGGCTTGTCGCCCCTCTCATACTCATGCCCATTTTCTTCAAGTTCAAGCGGCTTGAGGACGCAGAGTTGAATGGGCGACTTGATGCACTTCTCAACAGAGCTGGCGTCCGAGTGCGTGATGGAATTTGGGAGATAGATATGAGCCGTCGCACGATGGCGTCCAATGCAGCCCTCATCGGCTGGGGGCCCTCACGCAGCATTGTGCTGAGCGATACCCTCTCGGACAACGAGCCCGAGGAAATTGAGGCGATTGTTGCCCACGAGATTGCCCACCATGTCGGTCGCCACGTCGGGCTCCAATTTGCGGGTATGGGAGTGATGCTTATAGCGGCGCTTTATCTGGCCGATCTGATTTTTAGCGTCCCCGAGATGTTCATATTCATTGGGGTGCCTGTGCCGAAACAGGGGGATCCCTCTGTTGTCGGAGCGCTATGGTTCTTCATCACCCTGGGGAATTTTTTTACATCGCCATTTTTGTTGTGGGTATCGAGGCAACTCGAATATTGGTGCGACCGCTACGCTGCAAGAATCACTGGTGGTGGCGGGGCACTCGCCGGGGCGCTTGAGAAACTGTGCCGCAAAAATATGGCCGACCCCGAGCCGCCGGGTTGGGTGGTAGTGCTTTTTCACTCACATCCTCCGCTTGGGGAGCGAATTAGAAGGGTCCGCGAGATTCACTAACTGTGCCGCATTGGTGATGCCACAAAATAAAATGAGATAGAAAAGATGACTGATGGATGAAGTGGTTGGAGCTAAAGAAGGGGCTACTGGTGCGTCTAATCTTCCTCGTTCAGAGAAATGTGTGTGAACAAATAACCCGCCCCGCTGTCGGGTGGTGGATACTGCCCGTTCAGCAAGTTGTGGACGTTGTATTTTGCCATCGCGGGGGTTGGCTCGGATTCGATCATGTACGGTTTTAGAGTCGATTCGCTATCAAGAATACTTGAGAAGCCCGGCTCGGGCGAGGGTGCCTTTGGAGTTGCAGGGGGCAGCATTTGCCCATCTGTATCCGTATTGATAATTAAATCCACAGGAAACGCCTCCAATAGAAACTCTTGTTACTAAAATTCCTATCGGCAGATTCTTCTTTATCTTTAGCCCAATTTGGCCCGGTGAACTCAGCGTTCGGGGTAGATGCTCTTTTCAAGGGGCAGATAATCCCCGATGAATGGGATAACCCATCGCTTGATGGAGGGGTGCCCGGGGTGAAACTCGCGCAGTCGCCCTCGAGTAATGATAAAGCGAAAGGGTCTCCCCGCACTCCGCAAAACACCGGCTAGCCCCTCGGATTCACTTAGTGGATATTTTCGGGCGTCCTTGGAGTGCATTATGAGCATCGGTCCCCTAAAAGCCCCCACCCGCGAGGCAGGAGATCGCTTTCGAAATGCCGTGGGATTCTTTTCAGGCGAGCCCCCCAGCGTCGCTCTAAGGCGCTCGCGCAACGTGGGTGGTAGTTTTCTCCAGGCTCGCTTCAGGTCGTAGACCCCCGTCTCAAGGGCCAATAGAGCGACGCTGGGGCTCCTTAGCGCTGCGAGAAGGGCCACTGTTGCTCCTTGGCCAGAGCCGTAAATAACCACCCCGTTTTTGAGTACATCTTGTCTCTCAGACAGGTATTTCACGGCCTTGAGTACCGCTGCCACGCTCCGTGGCCCGGCAAAATCCTCGGGGCCCGTTGAGTCCCCGAATCCAGGGAGCGAAATGCTCATCGCCACAAGGCCCTCACGCGATAGACGAAAGAGGGATCGCCTAAAGTGCTGGGCGCGGCCCGTACCCTCGTGAATCAGTAAGAGCGCCGGACGGGGCCCATCGCCGGGTGGCCATACCGCCATCGCCTCGACCTTGCCGCCCTCAAGCGGGAGGTGCCACTCTTTCACCTGATCGCCGCGCCCCGTGGTGGTCTCATAGCCGCCGCCACACCCGGCGGGCACCCCGGCGAGTGCGCCCGCGAGCAAGAGCGCTAGTGCCCAGCGCCTAGCTAGTACCAGCCAGGGCGAATATCTCGATCTTCCGTTCATCGAATCCAAAGTTGTCCCCGTAAGTATTTGTATTTTATTCTCTTACAGATGATCCTTTGCCGACTCAGAGGCCCTGACGTCCCCGCTCCCTGCCATCCCATTCCGCGCTCAACAGTCAAAAGTCAAAAGCCCCTTGTTTTCAATCATATACACGATTTCTCCCGCCCGCGAAACAGTGCCCCTGGCATCCTTCACCTCGTGTGGCCCGTCAGTTCCAAGGTTTTATGCCTAAGAGTGCCCCATAAACGCACCTTAGGCCCGTTTTAGGGCCTCCTGCGGCGTCCCATACTCGGAATTGTTACCCCCCAAAACAGTCGCCCCCCCAATTCGAGAGGCCAACTGCTGTGCGTTTTCAGGCCACCCATTCGGATAGTCACCCGTTTTGATTGCCGCCCGTCTCGGGTCGCCACCCGCGTTCGGGCCGCCACTTGTACGGGTCAATTTCCATGTAGGGTGAAAAAAAATCTTGCGAATTTTGGTATTTCGTATTATATTCGCTTTTGTGAATGGAAAGCGAAAAAATAGGGCATATAGACACATATTGGTGGTAAAAGATCAAAAAAGCACTATATATAGTATTAGGTGGCTAATATCTTACCCGCCCCGGCCGATACGACAGATAGGGGGACTGTATCGGAAGGAGAGTATCAAAGGGAGTGGCCCAAGGCTTTTTGATCGTTTCGCCACAGCCGAAATGCCAAAAGGAGACCAGCCATGGCACCCAGGTCCGGAAGCGCCAAACCGAACCCGAAGAAGATAAACCACGCCTGCCTCAATAACCTCAACCAGTTTTTATCGGGCGAGCTTTCCTTTGCCGATTGGGAGAGCCGCCAAGAAGAGCTCGAAAGCAGGCTCACCCCCGCGCCCGAGCTTCCATTCGCACAGGCCCCGGCCCGCCCCCGGCCCGTTCGTCCTACCGGCGCGCCCAAGGCAGCGGCCTAGGCAGCGCCGCTTGGCGCTACAAACGGAGATTTTCTGCCGGATTTTTCCTCATGTTTTTCTCGAAATTCTGCTTGCGGCGCCTCTGCCCGGAGCCCACATTGTAGTCAGGAATTAAGGATAAGAAGCTCATGAAATTCACCCAAAGGAGGGTTCCATGAGGCTGAACCGCAATCGTACGACACGTGCCGAGTTTCCAACCTCCCTGTCCCCTGGCGCTGGCCGGGAGGGGAGGCGCGAGATGGCCGGCGCACGTTAAGACCAAGAAAGGGCGAAAATCGTCCTACGCGGCCTCCGAGGGATAAACTCCCCGGCCGGAAGAAAAATTAAATAGAGAGAGCGGGGTGCAATGCCCCGCTCTTTTTTTTTGTGTTCGCCGGCGCATTGTCGCGCCGGGAGCGGGCGAAGGCAGGTTTTAGTCTGCCTGAAGATAAAAAGGTAATTTTATATTATTAATAGTTTATATATCTTTTTACTTTACGACTGTCACCGCATCAGCTAATGTGTACATATCAATGCTTTGATTGCTAGATTTTCTTTTTAGCCAGTTCATTAATACGGCCATCCTGCCTATCCCTTTTCAAGCAAAGGGCGCCGAGGCCCGGTGGTCAGCTCCCAGTCGGTTTTGATGCCACCCGCTTTGCACCTGAGCGTCTGGCGAAATTCCAATAAATACTTTTCAAAGTTTCTGATTTTCTTTCAACGCTTCCGGAGGGAAACATTTCATGCAAAAAAGAATGATCTATTTATTAATTGCCTTTGCCGTATCAGCGGCGCTGGCCCTTGCACCGGCGTCGGCTCAGGCCGCTGCTGGCGGAAACGGCGGCGGCGGCGCTGGCGGAGGCGGAGGTCTGCCCCCCGAGGTGACCTCTAACACCAACCGCATTGTGGTTCTAGAGCAGCTCGTCACCGATCTTCAGGCGGCCCTTGCCGCCGAAATTTCGCGGGCACAAGGAGCCGAGGCTGCCGAGACCGCTCGCGCCACCGGGGCTGAGGCCACGCTTCAGACAAACATCAATAACGAGGCCACGGCCCGCCTCGCTGCGGATGCCACCCTTACGACTGATCTGGCTTCCGAGGCGAGCGCACGCTCTGCTGCCGATGCCCAGCTGACCTCTAACCTTGCGGCTGAAGTATCACGCGCCACCGGCGCCGAAGGCGCGCTTCAGACAAACATCGACAATGAGGCTACCGCGAGAGGCGGCGCAGACACCGCCGAGGCCTCTACCCGTGCGGCGTCGGACACCACCCTTCAGGGGAATATTGATGCCATTGGGCCTCACACCGTTGATACCAACACCCAGCGGACAGACGCCGAGATTGGTGCCGTGGCCGTAACGGCTGTTGGCCCTCATACGGTCGACACGAACACCCAGCGCACGAACGCCGAGATTCTTTCGGTGGTCGGCCCGCACACCGTCGACACGAACACCCAACGGACAGACGCCGAAATTGGTGCCGTGGCCGTAACGGCTGTTGGTCCTCACACCGTCGACACGAACACCCAGCGCACGAACGCCGAGATTCTTTCGGTTGCCGGGCCTCACACGGTAGACACTGATACCCAGCGCACGAACGCCGAGATTCTTTCGGTAGCCGGACCGCACACGGTTGATACCGACACAAATACCCAGCGTACCGATACCGAAATAACGACACTCATCGGTCCGCACACCGTGGACACTGACACCAACACCCAGCGCACCAACGCCGAGATTCTTTCGGTCGTTGGGGACCACACCCCCCCGAGCCCGCTTGCGTCTTATTTGAGTGTCGATGCGAGCGACAACGTTTTCATTACCGGGGCGAATCTTCACGTAAGAAGCGGCTCGGGGTACACAAACGGCACACTGAACGGCAAGGGCAACCTGATTGTCGGCTACAATGAAGCGTATAACGAAACCCGGACTGGCTCGCATAACCTTGTTGTCGGGGCCTATCACACCTATTCGAGCATTGGCGGCTTCATCGCCGGGTTTAACAACAACATCAGCGCCACCTATGCGAGCGTGGGCGGGGGCTCTAACAACACCGCCAGTGGATATTCTTCCAGCGTGAGCGGGGGGAACTATGGCGAGGCCAGCGGCTATGGGGCCAGCGTCAGCGGGGGCAAGGGAAACATCGCCTCTGGCACCGAATCAAGCGTGAGCGGCGGCGATGGCAATGAGGCCGCGGCTTTCTTTACCAGCGTAAGCGGGGGCAACCTGAACGTGGCCAACTTTGAGCGCTCGAGCATTCTCGGCGGCTCGCAGAACACAGCCAACGCCTCAAGGTCCACCATCAGCGGGGGCCGCGATAACACCATCACGGGTGGCGCAAATAACCGCGACAGCGCCGTGGGCGGCGGCAGGAACAACACCGCTAGCGGCGATTATTCCAGCGTGAGCGGGGGTTACCTCAACACCGCCAGCGGTTCTTATTCCAGCGTGAGCGGGGGTGTCGGCAACTCCGCCAGTGAATATACTTCCAGCGTGAGCGGGGGTGCCTCCAACACCGCTAACGGGTCTTCATCGAACGTTAGCGGCGGCCATAGCAACACCGCCAGTGGCAACTACTCCACCGTGAGCGGGGGTTTCGTCAACATCGCCAATATATTTTCCGCCAGCGTGAGCGGTGGCTCCTACAACACCGCCAGCGGCTTTTATTCCAGTGTGAGCGGGGGCTCCTACAACACCGCCAGTGAATATTATTCCAGCGTGAGCGGGGGCTTTACTAACACCGCCAGCGGAAATTCATCGAGCGTGAGCGGGGGGAACTATGGCGAGGCCAGCGGCTATGGGGCCAGCGTCAGCGGGGGCAAGGGAAACATCGCCTCTGGCACCGAATCAAGCGTGAGCGGCGGCGATGGCAATGAGGCCGCAGCTGACTTTACCAGCGTGAGCGGGGGCAATCTGAACGTGGCCAATTTCGAGCGCTCAAGCATTCTCGGGGGCTCGCAGAACACAGCCAACGCCTCAAGGTCCACCATCAGCGGGGGCCGCGAAAACACCACCACGGGCGGCGCAAATAACCGCGATAGCACCGTGGGCGGGGGCACCTACAACAACGCCAGCAATCATTATTCCAGCGTGAGCGGGGGCTCAAACAACATCGCCAATGGCGTAGTTTCCACCGTGAGCGGGGGATTCGGTATTACCTTAAGTAACATTTACTCCACGAGCGTCTCAGCGCGCACGAACGCCGAGATTCTTTCGGTTGTCTCGGGCGGGGGGTATGTCACAGGTCCGCACACCACCGGCAGCGGCAGCGTTCTCGATCCCTATGTCTCGGTGGTATCGGGCAACATCAATGGCCTGGCCGGGCCGCATGTCATCTTCACCGGGGCGAACGTGCATGTCCGGAGCGGGACCGGTAATACCTATACTAAAAACGGTCGCGGGAATTTACTCCTGGGCTATAACGAGGTGCCGACTTATGATCCGAGGTCGCAAACTAGCGGCGGGTTGCTGCCCGATGATCGGAGCGGCTCGCACAATATCGTCGCGGGCCGTCTGCACCGCTACACAGACACCGGCGGGATTGTCGGCGGAATTCAGAACGTCGCCTCGGGGCGTTCGGTCACCACGGAGGGCGTCAGCAACGTCGCCAGCGGCTACTACTCCAGCGTGAGCGGCAGCTCTAATGAAGCCGCGGGCAACTACTCCACCGTAAGCGGGGGCACTGGTGCAGAAGTTCAAACTAGTGCTGCATCAGCCGAGGATTTTATCCCCGTAGCGTTCCAGAACAGCTGGGTCAATTTCGGGGGCGGATACAATCCGGCCGGGTATTATAAGGACTCCGACGGAAGGGTGCACCTCAGAGGCCTCATCAAGGGTGGAATTGTGAGTTTTAATTCCCCAGTATTCACCCTCCCCGCCGACTATCGGCCAGCGGCACAAGAGCTGTTCTCCACGCTGGCCAACTCGCAGGCAGCCCGGGTCGACGTCAAGTCCAATGGGCAGGTTGTCGTCGTGTTAGGGACCAATCAGTGGGTTAATCTCGACGGGCTCAGCTTCAGGGCGGCAAACTAGGAAGCCCTGAAGTGATGTAAACGGATAAGCACAAAAAGCCCCTCGGTCTCGCTTGAGGCCGGGGGGTTTTTTGTATCGAGGTGCCTGGGCCATAGGTGCGGCGGGGGTGTTCTATCACCGTACCCGGCTCCTATCCTCGACCTTTCATCAATGCTAAAATGAGTTTTGCAGCAACTGGCAGCTCTTCTTTTCCGGGAACATTATCCACATGACAAAAAACGCATGAACGAAACAGCGCTGGCGGGGATGTTTTCGATCTTCACGGCGATGTCCACGGGCACGTTTTCCGTAATCGTGCGCCGGGGGGGGCACCACGCCAACGCTGTGACGGGTGTGCTCATCGGGCTCATCGTGACGGTGCCGCCGCTGGCGGCGCTGTGCTGGCTGCTCTGGGAGCCTGGTTGGTGGAATGCGCGGGCCTGGATTCTTCTTGCGGCGGGGGGATTACTTGGCCCGGCCATTGGGCGGGTGCTCTATTTCTCGGCGATACACCACCTGGGCGTGGCGCGAGCGATGCCGCTTGCCTCGACGATGCCGCTGTTTGCGGCGGTGTTCGGGGTGGGGCTGCTGGGTGAGCGACCCGGGCCCCTCATCTGGCTTGGCACGTTTCTCATCGTGATGGGCTGCATCATCATCACCTATAAAAAGGCGGGGGATAAAAGCTGGAATCGCCGACACCTGTGGATACCGATTCTGGCGGTAATGATGTTCTCGACCTCCCACGTTTTCAGAAAAGCGGGGGTCGAGATGGTGAATTCTCCCTTGGTGGCGATAACGGTGATGAGCGCTGCGGGGATGGTGTTTCTCTTTTTGCTCTCGCGGCTTTTGCCCCTCGATCAGCGGCCCCAGTTCAATCGCCCGGCGGCCTGGCGTTTTTACACGGCGAGCGGCGCGATAAACGGGCTCTCGGTGTTTTTTCATTTCGTCGGGCTCAGCTATGGGGACCTGACCATCGTGACCCCGCTCTCGGCGATGGCGCCGCTGTTCTCCTTATTTCTGAGCCGCTTTGTGCTCAAGGGGGATGAGCGAATAACGTTCATTATCGTTGCAGGCACTTTGCTCATCGTTCTTGGCGGGGGAATCATCTCCTGGCGGATTTTCTAGCCGCCCGGCGCACCGCCACCCGGCGCACATTCCTCTCGGCGCATCGCCGGGCGAGCGTATATCTGCTAAAATAGGTTTTTCTACTCTCTGTTCTGCGGGAATTCGATAAAGACAATTAATTTATGAGCGATACCCTTCTGGCGGCGATATTCGCCTTGATCACAGCGTCGATTTCGGGGCCGGTGAGCGTCACCGCCCGGCGGGCCGGTGCCTACGGCAACGCTGTCACAGGCGTGCTCATCGGGCTCATCGTCAACATTCCGCTGCTGATTATAGCGACGGCGGTTCTCTGGGAGCCCGGCTGGTGGAACCCCGAGGGTTTCCTTTGGTTCGCCTTATTAGGGTTGGTGGGTCCCTCGCTCGGGCGGGTGTTCATGTTCCAGTCGATCCACCGCCTGGGCGTGGCGCGGGCGATGCCGCTCATCTCGATGCTTCCGCTGACGACGGCGATTGCGGCTTTTGGGATTTTAGGCGAGCGGCCCGGGCCCTACATCTGGGCGGGCACCTTTCTCATCGTGGCCGGTTGCGTGGGGATGACGCTCAAGGGGCAGGGAAAGGCGCAGTGGGACCGGCGCTATCTCTGGTTTCCGGTGATGTCGATTGCCGGCTTCACGGCCGGAAACATTATCCGAAAAATAGCCCTGAACGAGCTGGCCGCGCCGGTGCTCGGTGTGACGATCACCTACATGTCCTCTCTCATTTTTCTTCTCATACTTAAAGAGTTTCTTCCTCCCTCGCACCGGCCTGATCTGAGTTGGGGAAAAAAATGGGTGTTCTACGGCGTCTGTGGTTTCTTCAACACAACGGCGCTCATGTTCCGCTTTGCGGCAACGCGCTACGGGGACTTGACCGTGGTTGTCCCGATCTTTGCAACGACCTCGCTGTTCGCCCTGCTCGCAAGCTGGCTCTTTCTGCGCGACCTTGAGCGCATCACGCCACCAATGGCGGTGGGAGCGATACTCATCATGATGGGCGGGGCGCTTGTGGCCTGGCGGATTCTGTGAGCAGGGGCGCGCGATGACGAACCAGGCGTTAGGGGCGGGTTTTGCGCTCATGTCGGCGATGGGCGCGGCAATTTTCAGCATCATTGTTCGCCGGGGGCAGCAGCACGGCAATGCGGCGACAGGAGTGACCATCGGGCTCATCGTGAGCATGCCCGTGCTTATTGTGCTGTCGATTATATTCGCAGAGCCTGGCTGGTGGAATCTTGAGGCAATCGGTTTTTTTGTCGCGGCGGGGCTGATGGGACCCTGCCTCGGGCGGGTTTTCATGTTCCTGGGCATTCACCACCTGGGGGTGTCGCGGGCTGTGCCGCTCAAGTCGGCTCAGCCGCTGGTGGCGGCGACACTGGCCTTTTTCGTGCTTGGTGAACGACCGGGGCCTCTCATCTGGGCGGGCACCTTGATGATTGTGGCGGGCTGCGCGCTGTCCTCGTTCAAGAAAAAGGGGGACGCCAGCTGGAGTCGCCGCCTAATTTGGTTGCCCATGGCGGCGATGGTTTCGTTCGCCTCGGGGGCGATACTTCGGAAGATTGCCCTGGGTATACTGCACTCGCCGCTCATTGGCGTCACCTTCACGAGTTTTGCGGGCCTGATCTTCATCCTCAGTTTCTCCTATGTGCTTCCCAAGGAATACCGCCCCGATTTGCGCTGGGGCAAGGCGTGGTATTTCTACGGTGTCTGCGGCCTTATCAACACCGGGACATTTCTTTTAAGCTTTCACGCTATCATGCGCGGCGACATCAGCATCGTGCAGCCGATCTCGGCGATGACCCCGTTCTTTGCGCTCTTTTTGAGCTATCTGTTTCTCCGTGATGTTGAGCGCGTAACCCGCCTCGTTGTGTTGGGTACAATCCTTACGGTAGGTGGCGGGGCGCTCATTGGCTGGCGGGTGATGTGAAGAGTGCCTCGATTTTGCTAGGGTCTCGACTTTGTTCGCTGAGTGGAAATCCCTTTTGAGAGTTTTGAATGAGTGAAGCGCATCTGACCATAATCTTCTCGCTAGGCACCGCCGTGATGGCGGCCTCGTTCTCCCTCATTGTCCGGCGGGGGCAGCAGCACGGCAATGCGGCGACTGGGGTGCTTATTGGGCTCATCGTCAACGTGCCCTGGCTTCTTGCTGCAACGTGGTGGTATTGGGAGCCGCATTGGTGGAACCCATGGGCGCTCCTCCTTTTTGTGGGCTCGGGGGCAACGGGGCCCTGCCTCGGGCGGGTGTTCATGTTCCTGGGGATTCACAACCTGGGCGTGGCGCGGGCGATGCCGCTGATGGCGACGAACCCGTTGTTCACAGCGGTATTTGCCTACACGATTCTCGCCGAGCGGCCCGGGCCTTTGATTTGGGCAGGCACATTGCTCGTCGTGTTGGGCTGCGTAGGCATCACAATGAAGGGAGCCGCTGGCGCGGCATTTGAGCGCCGCTATCTCTGGATGCCCATTGCCGGGGTTATAGGCTTTTCGGTTTCCAACATATTCAGAAAAGCCGGTATGAACGAGGTGCCCTCGCCCCTGCTTGGCATCACGATGACGAGCCTCGCGGGGATGGTCTTCCTTCTTGCCCTTGGTCGCTTCCTGCCCGAGGGCTACAGGCCGAATTTGCGCTGGGGCAAGTCGTGGGCCTTCTACGGCATCTGCGGGACGATCAATTCTTTTGCCTTCCTGTCCCACTTTGCGGCCATCCGTTACGGCGACCTTACTGTGATCTCGCCGCTCTCGGCGTCGGCACCACTGTTTGCGCTGATTCTAAGCTGGATCTTCCTGCGGGATGTCGAGCGGGTAACGGCCTGGATCGTGGCGGGCACACTGCTCGTCGTCTCGGGCAGTGCCCTCATTGCCTGGCGAATCATTTAGAAGGGGTCAAGGCCCTTTAGCGCGAAACGATTTCGATGTGGCTGGTGACGCTCTGCACGCCTTTGGTGGTGCGGAGTATGCCGAGGACGAGGCCGCGCTCGGCCCGCGTTGTTGCATGGCCGATGATGTAGACGTGGCCCAGGATGGATTGCCAGCGGTAGTTGACCGATTTGATGTCTCCCGATGCGAGGAGGCGCACCTTAATTTTCGCGCCGATCCAGGCGTCGCTAACTATCTGTCCTGTCTTCTCTTTTGCGGATGCCCCGGTGCTTTGGCGCTTTCTTCTTTGCTCTTTTTCCCTTTTCGAGACGATGCGAATGTGGTTGTAGACGGCGCGGGTGCGCGTGTCGGCCCGCGCGTGTTTTTCGATGCGGCGGCTGAGCGCGGCGCTATCGATGGTGCCGGTAAAGAGGATGCGCCTCCGCCAGACGTCGGTATTTACGTCGATGGGCAACTGACCATCGATGTCCGTGAGGAACTGGAGTATCCGGGTGTGTATTTTGACGTCGGTAACCTGGGTCTCTGTGGTGCGGTCCTCCCAGGCTTTTTGAGCGACTTCGGTTACGATGGCCGTGCAGCCGGATGAAAGAATTGCGGCGGCCAGGAGCAGTGCGCGGGCGGTGTGTCGCCTCAAGGGCATAGCCCTCCTCATTTGAGAGCTAATCACGGAAATTGACGAACTGAAGCGGGCAGTCCACCTTTTTTAGGCCCTTGCACAAATCGATGATCTCTTGAAGGTCGTCACGCTTTTTGCCCGAAACGCGAAGTTCGTCGCCCTGGATGGCAATCTGAACTTTTTTCTTCCCAGCCTTTACTTCCTTGACGATATATTTTGCAGTCTCTTGGTCGATACCCTCGCGGATGACGGCCTCTTGCCGGAGGGTGCCGCCCGAGGCGGTCTCGGGATTCTTGTGATCAAGGATGCGCGGGTCCACCTCGCGGCGGGTGAAGTAAGTGGCGATGAGGTCGTGTATTTGCTTGAGCTTGAAGTCATCGTCGGCGTTGATGGTGATGAGCATTTCCTTTCGTTCAATGGTGCATTTGCTTCCCTTGAAGTCGTAGCGTTGCGAAATCTCGCGGGTGATGCCGTTGAGTGCGTTGTCGATTTCCTGCATTTCAGTCTTGGAGACAATGTCGAAGCTCGGCATGATGTTCCTTTGGTTGTTGGACGAAGGCGATCTGTCTAGCCACTCACCTTAACAAATTGGGCTGGGTGGTCAAAAGCCCGGAGGAAATGTTTTTTCGCCCCGATTCGGGGGACGGGTCAGCGGGCGGTCTGGCCTAAAAGGCGCTGGACTTCTTCGGTCAACAAGGTCGTGTCCACAGGCTTGGTGACAATCCCGGAGACACCAACGCTCATCGCGCGGGACCTGATTTCCTCGACACCGTGTGCCGTCACCGCGATGACCGGGATGTGGCTCGTCGTGAGGTCTTCTTTGAGCGCTCTGACGGCGCTGAAGCCGTCGAGAACGGGCATCCGGAGGTCCATGAAGATGAGATCGGGTAAGGTCTGACGTGCCACCTCGATGCCCAGCTTGCCGTCTCGGGCAGGAATTACGCGAGCCGCGCTCGACATCAATAGTTCAATGTACTCGTGAAACACGGTGTCGTCGTCCACGACGAGAATTGTGCGACCTGACCAGGGTGCCGAGTCGCTTAAATCGTCCGTGTGTACGGTTTCGGGAAAAGGGGAGGAACTCGGCCATGGGGATTGGGAGGCCCACGGCATTTCGCCCATCAGGGTGTCTGTCGTGGTGCTTGCGGGTCGTTCCAGAGAGGTGCGGTGTGCGTCAATCTGTGGAATGGAGAAGGTAAAAGTGCTGCCTTTTCCCTCCTCGCTCTTTACCCGGATGCGCCCGCCGTGCATCTCGATGATGTTCTGGGAGATGTTGAGGCCGATGCCCAATCCGCCTCTTCCCTTATCTGCTTCGTTGTTGACTCGACTGTAGCGCTCAAAAATCGTCTTGATATGCGTGGGAGCTATTCCAATTCCTTCATCCTCAATGCTGATATGGATTTCGCCCGGGTGAGAATTAGTCCTCACCGTAATTACCCCGCCTTTTGGGGAGTATTTTACGGCGTTATCCAAAAGATTTCCAAGAGCTTGCCGGATCCGCTCCGGATCACATGAAATTAAGTCTAAATTGAAGTCGAATTCGGTGCGGAATGACAACTCCTCGGGAAGCGCCGGCTTCTTTTCACTAATGGCAAGCTTGATGAGATCGCTCAAAAGGACATCATTGTGCTTGAGGTTCACCTTACCCGACTCTATGAGGTCGAAATCTATAATATCCTCTAGCATACGCGAGAGTCGCGATGATGTGTCCTTGAAGGTTTTGGCGATGCGGCGAGCGTTTTCCTCGTCCGGCTGAATGAGTAGCGTCTCGGCAAGCGCCGCCATGGCGTTGAGCGGGATTTGAAGCTCTTGATTGATGCCCGCGAGGAATTCATCCTTTATCCGGTAGGCGGACACGGCAGCGTCTTTTGTTTTTTGAAATTTGTCTTCACTCTCTTTCTGTTCAGTGATATCTCGCATGACAGTGATGTGGTGCGTGATTGTCCCGATTTCATCTCGGAAGGGAAGAACGTGGATTTCATTCCAAAACATTGAACCATCCTGGCGGTAATTTCTGATAACAGCTTGGCTGGGTTGGTTTTCCTTGAATGCTTTTAGTATTTCCTCGGCGCCCGCTTGATTGGTGTCATCCCCCATCAGAAAACGCAGGCTCTTTCCAAAAACATCCGAGATTAAGTAGCCAGTGATCCTCTCGAACGACTCATTGGCGTAAATGATCGGGCCGTTAGGCAGGGATGGGTCCGTAATCAGTATGCCGTGGGCCGTAGTGTCCAGAGCGCGATCTCTGAGTATTAGGTCCGACTCGGTTCGCTTCTGCTCGGTGAGGTCCTTGTGAATCGCCGAAACGGCTTTGGTGTTTCCTGCCTCATCTTTTAGCGGGATAAACTTGACGCCCGTCGGAACGATGAAGCCAAACTTGTTTCGGAATAAATCCTCAAGTCTGGCCGGTTGCTCTAAGTTCAGGACGGTTTGAGCCATTTCACAATACCGCCTGTTCTCGGGGAAAATTGAAGTGATATTTTTGCCTAGAACATCTTTCCCCGAATGGCCGAATAATTCTTCCGCTCCCTGATTCCAGCCTGTCAGCGTCAATTCCTTGTCCATGATGAGAAAAGCGTCATCACTGTTATTAATGATGTCTTCGTAAACCGATTCAGATTGAACGTGTTTGTGCCTCAGTGAGTCGCATTCTATGGCGATGGCGGCCAAGCCAGCCAGGCTGCTGGCCAACTCGATGGCGCGGCTATCGAATTCATGGCCCTGTTCGCGGAAAATATGGAGGGAGCCGAGTATTTTCCCTCCCGATCTGGCCGGAATAATCATCCATGAACCCGTGTATCCCGGTACGATCACATCTCGTTCTGCATTGCTGATATTGGGGTCGAAGGCGGCTTCTGAACGGATGATGGATACGCCGGAGTTGGCCGCCCGCCCTTCAATAGATTCGTCGAGCCGGATTCGATCCGATTTCATGGTGAATTTGGCCGCCGGTGTCGAGGCGATCAAAACCAAACGGTCATCCTCTATTACACGGACACCGGCCTCGGCGTCGAGAATTTTAGAGGCAGATTCAACAAGGGTGTTCATTACCGTAGGCAGAGCGAGGCCGCTTGCAATTTGAGAGTTGATTTCGGATAGGGCCGTTGAATGGGCCTGCTTGTCTTTAAGCTCACTGGTTTTGAGGGAGTTCTGAATTGCTAGGGAAAATAACTCTCCCAACGCTTCGGCCAAAGCGAGGTCTTCCCGGAAATACTCACGCGAGGAGAGATGTATCACCCCTAGCCATCCGTATGGCTCCCGGTTGATGGTGAGCGGGATGAGGCAAACCGTTTGGCTTCCCATCTCCTGCGGAGAAGCGTCAGGAACAATGGCGAGGCCGTGGGTAATTTCAGGCTGACCCTTTCGAAAGAGCTCTGCCAAAATCTTGAAAAGATTCTGGGAGTTCTCAATTGCATTTTTAAATTCCGGGGGGGTCCGATGGCTATGGATAACTTTTTGTCTGGTGAATTCCTCAAGATCGACCTTGACTGCGATAGCCTGGTCGGCTCCGAGCGCGCGGCAGGCCTCCTCGCAGATTCGCCTGAGGAGCCGTGGAAGAGGGGAATTATCAAATATCTTCTTGGTGATATCCGCTAGCAGTAAATCCGTCGAAACGGCTTTGGAATCACGGGTTTGGGACTCTGTGCCATATGGCACTTCCGGACTCATCAAAAGCCTCCGAGGCTTTCTGAATTTTAAGTATCTTCTTAAATTTCAGAGAGTTAAGAATTATTAAATCTTCTACTATTGGCAAGAGCTTTTCTACTACATATTCAGTTTTGTAGTCAAGGAGTATGATTTCCCCGTTTTTTGGGCAGAAAAAGACTTGCGTCTGGAGGGGCCGATAAATACTAGAACCACCTTTATTTTTATCCAGATTCGGTTGTCATTCATCCATTTTCATTTATAGTCTCCCCCCATGTTGAGACTTGAGGACGTTAAAAAGCAGTTTGGGGCGCAGGTGGTTCTCGATGGTGCGAGCTTGGCGATACACCCCGGCGAGAAGGTCGGCCTCATAGGGCCAAATGGTGCAGGTAAGACCACCATCTTCCGCATTGTTGAGGGTGTCGAGGGTGTTGACCGCGGGGTGGTGGACTTGCGCGGTCGAATCCGCATCGGCGTGCTTCGCCAAGAGCTTGCCGCCTCGGATAGTACCGTGTTGGCAGAGGTGCTGGAGGGCGAGGTCGAGCTTAAAAAGCTGCGCGAGGAGCAAGAACACCTGCACGATCGCCTGGCAAGTGCGGTGGATGGGGCCGAGCAGGAGCGACTATCGGCCCGTCTCGGGGAGGTCGATCACAACCTTGAGCGGATAGGGGGATACGAGGCAGATGCCCGTGCCGCGTCGATTCTGATGGGTCTTGGTTTTTCGAGCGCTGAAATCCATCAGCAGCTAGGTGAATTCTCTGGTGGCTGGCGAATGAGAGCAGCGCTGGCGCGTCTGCTTTTCTCCAAGCCGGATTTGCTACTGCTTGATGAGCCGACAAATCATCTGGATATTGAGTCGGTGGCTTGGCTCGAAAAATTCCTCTCCCGCTACCCGGGGACACTGATCGTCATCTCCCATGACAGCCATTTTCTGAACCGGGTGGTTGGAGTCATCGCCGAACTCCAAGGAGGACGCCTGACCCGCTACGCGGGAAATTTTGACAGCTATCTCGAACAACGCGAGGCCCACTTTGAGCTGCTTGAAAAAGCCGCTGCCCAGCAGGAGCGCCGCATATCGGAACTAGAGGGTTTCATTCGGCGGTTTCGCGCCAAGGCGACAAAGGCCCGTCAGGCCCAAAGCCGGGTCAAGCAACTTGAGAAGATAAAGCCCGTCGAAAAAATTATCCGTCCCGCTGCCGCGCCCATAATACGACTGCCCGACCCACCGGCCTCGGCCTGGGAAACGTTGAAAGTCGAGGGCCTTGGAAAAAGCTATGGGGAAAATCAGGTCTTCTCGGGTGTTGATCTTAAACTAGCGCGTGGAGAGAAAATTGGCCTCATTGGCCCCAACGGGGCAGGCAAGACAACTTTCCTGCGGATTGTTTCGGGCGAAATTGAGGCGGAGGAGGGATATGCGAGACCGGGCGATAGGGTGCGTGTGGGGCATTTCTCACAGTTCGTTCTCGATGCACTGGAAACCTCCCGCAGCGTTCTTGAATCGGCGGGCGATTCGGCGCCGCCCACTGTAACGAAGACCGATATCCGCTCCCTGTTGGGTGGTTTTTTATTCTCCGGTGAATCGGTGTTCAAAAAAGTGTCGGTTCTCTCAGGCGGCGAGCGGGCGCGTCTTGCGCTGGCGCGGCTGTTCATGTCCGGCGCGAACCTGCTGCTCCTCGATGAGCCGACGAACCATTTGGACATGGGTGCGCGGGCGGCGCTTGAAGAGGCCCTCGAAGTCTACGCCGGCACGTTCATTCTCGTGGCGCATGACCGGGATCTGCTTGAGGCGGTTTGTGATTCGTACTGGGTTGTAGAGGGCGGGACAATTCGTCCGATCGAGGGCTCGCTCGATGAATATCTCGATGGGGTCGCCGCGCGGCGGCTCGGTGAGAAGAGTAAGAAGAATGGCGGTAAGAAGAGCAAGAAGAATGGCGGTGAGAAAGACGCTAAAAGGGCCCCAGATAAAATCGAGGAAAAAGCTGATCCTGCCGAGCCGAGCCGCAAAAGCCGCGGGGATCGCCGGCAGGCCGCCGAGGTGAGAAGCCGGCTTCACAAAGAGACGAAGGGTCTCAAGAAAAAATCCGAGGGACTCGAAAAGCGGATTCGCACCCTTGAGGCCGAAGAGGATGCACTCACGTGTCGCCTCGCCGAGCCCGGTTTGTATGATGAGGAAAACAAGACGCGCCTCACCGAGCTTTTAGAGCAGCACCAAAAGGTCACCGCCGCCCTCAAGGCGGACATGGACGAGTGGGAGCGGGCCACCATCGCCATCGAGGACATCGAGGCCTCGATACTCGAAGCGGAGTAGCAGGGTGGTCTTCTCTACGACACTAGGTAAAATCCGGTTTTTTTATTCCCAGGTGAGAAACTTCAGATAACCCTCTTTGGGAAGGTCTATTTTCAAGGGGAGTCTCATCGCTTGCTTGTGCATCTGAATTGTCTTGAGGTGCGCAAAGCCTTCCCACAGTACATGACGAAAGGTGAATTCGAGCGAGTAATGAAAAAGCTCGGGGTTGGATTCGTCCCGCCAGTAAGTGCCCGGATGGGCCTTCAGGGTCAGGTTTTCCGTGTAGGCCATGCGGTTGTCGCCGCTGGGAAATTGTTCGTCCATTTTAATGGTGCGCGATTGGACCCTCTCGCGCATGCTTCTTAATGTTTCGCCGTCGAGGATTTCCCACACCAGGGCCGTGCCGTCTTTCAGGGCGGCAATGAGGTCAGGCATCGCGTGAAAGCGCGCAGGGTCGAGCGAGCGATCCGCTCCGCCCGTGTCGATGAGTGATATATCTCGCGCGGGGGTGTCTCCAAAAAGCGTTTTTCCCCAGTTGCCCAGAAAATGGCGGTAGTGCACCGAGGCGATGTGGCTCACCTGCTTGCGAATTGACCATGCCCCCCAGCTTTTCTCGGGCTGCACCGTGTCGCACTCAAGGTCGCTCAACCCCTCGATCTCGCGCTCGTACATTCCGGCGATTTCCGTGTAGCCGGGAAAGAGCGACTGCCCGGGTGTACTTAAATCCTCGTTCATTGGATTCATCTCCACACTAGAAATCGCTCTCAATAGGCACTGTTATTTGGGTACTACCCTATCACCCGCCCGCGAAGGCGGCGATGGTACAGACGGCAAAGATGAGGCCGACTAGCTTGCGGGGCGAGAAGCGCTCGCCCATCCACACGGTCGCCATCAAGACGGTCACGACGAAGCTGAGTTGTACGATCGGGGTGACGACGCTGGCCTCGCCCGTCTGAAAAGCCGTGAGCATCGCGATAATTCCCACGAGGAAAGAAAGCCCCGAGGTGCCCGAGTGCGCCCAGGCAAGACGCGAGAAGCGCGGACCGCCCTGGGTAAAGTATGCGTAGCCAAAAGCGATGCAGATGAAGAATACCGCTTGAGCGTGGAGGAACATGGCTGGCGAGACGCCCCCCGCGACCCCGAGCTTGTAGACGATGTTGAGGAGCCCGACAGCGAACATGGAGGCGATGGCCCAGAGAATAGATGCCCCTCGTCCGCGGAGCTGGCCGCCGCCGAGCTGGAAGTCTGAGATGAAGAAAATGGCCGCACCGGCGAGGAGAAAGCCCACCCCTTTTCGGAGCGTCATGGGCTCGCCGAGAAAAATGATTGCGATAAGCGCCGTGATGGCGAAGCTGATTCGGTAGATGGGAGTTGAGATGCTGGCCTCGCCGAGGTGCACACTCTTCATGAAAGTCAAAAAGCCGGTGAAAACGAGAGTGCCCGCCACCGCTCCGAGCAAGGCGGGCGGCGTCCAGACATAGGTGCCCTCAAGCCAGGCCCATATAGCCGTTGCCGGGAATATGAAACAGGCCTGCGAGCTTGTCATCGTAGCCCCCGAGATGCCTCGGCGAGCAGCGCTCCCGTAGGCGAAATCGGCAATGGCGTAGCAGATCATGGCCACCAGGGCGAGCCAGATGTAGGAGGGGGTCACGAGCGCCTTTCCCGGTATGAAAATGAAAAATTATTTTTTGTCGGAGAAGGAGGCTACCACACTCTCATGGCTTGAATGTTAAATGGCGTCGAGGTGGCGAGGCGGTATATCGTCGGCGCGTAGGCGAGGACGATGAGAACGACTGTGACGGCGACCCAGGGCGCCAGGCGGTCCATGACGGCGGGCGCTTCGGCGTGGCCGGGCGCGGTCTCGGCGAATTCGAGTTTCGCCCCGGCCGGCTCTTTCGAAGCGAAGGCCGTCATCGCCAAGTTCAGGAAGTAGAGCATGGCGCTGATGAAGAGAATCATCC